>JALOMM010000012.1 GCA_025455535.1 Bacteroidales bacterium
ATCACAATCGAACTGATGTCACACACTGACTCGCGTGACACCGAGGAATATAACCTCGATCTGTCCCAGAAAAGGGCACAGTCGGTTGTTGATTATCTCATTGCCAAAGGTATTGAGAGAGAGAGACTCACCGCCAGGGGTTACGGTGAAGCCAGTCCGAAAGTGGTTGATGCACTTATCGTCCAGGAGTCCCCCTTCCTTCGTCCGGGAGCCACTCTTACCGAGCAATATATAAACGGGCTGCAGAGCGATGAGCAGAAAGAGATTGCTCATCAGATAAACCGCCGCACAGAGTTCAGGGTTCTGAGAACTGACTATGTTCCGGCAAAATAAATCCGCAGTTCACTTGCCATAAGATCATGACAGACAGGTCTCGTTACGGCCGGAGAGGCGTCTCATCAGGAAAGGAAGATGTTCATGCCGCGATCAGGAAGGTTGATAAGGGTCTCTTCCCGGGTGCTTTCTGCAAGATAGTGCCTGACATGCTGGGAGGCGATCCGGAGTATTGCAATATAATGCATGCAGACGGTGCAGGCACAAAGTCATCACTGGCATATGTATACTGGAAAGAGACAGGCGATATCTCGGTCTGGAAAGGGATCGCCCAGGATGCGGTTGTCATGAACCTTGATGACCTCCTCTGCGTGGGGGCGACCGACAACATTCTTCTCTCCTCGACCATAGGACGTAACAGGAATCTCATCCCCGGCGAGGTGATAAGTGCCATTATCGAGGGCACGGAGGAGTTCCTCAGCCGCTTGCGCAAGGCGGGTGTGGGTATATGGTCAACGGGGGGTGAGACAGCAGACGTTGGAGACCTGGTCAGGACCATCATAGTTGACTCAACCGTAACAGCACGCATGCGCCGCAGTGATGTCATCACCAATACCGGAATAAGGGCGGGTGACGTTATCGTCGGCCTTGCCTCATCGGGTCAGACTGACTGGGAGAGTGAATATAACTCAGGCATGGGCAGCAACGGACTCACCTCCGCCAGGCATGATATATTTGAGAAGTACCTTGCCGGACTCTATCCTGAGAGTTTTGATCCTGCCGTACCTGAGGCACTGGTCTATTCGGGCAGGACAAAGCTGACAGACCCTACTGCCGTGCCCGGCATTGACGCCGCCAGGCTGGTTCTGTCTCCCACACGCACGTATGCTCCTGTCGTCATCCGGATTCTCGGATCAATGCGCCATAAGATCCACGGTATGGTGCACTGCTCGGGCGGCGGTCAGACGAAGATCCTTCATTTCATTGACAGTATGCATGTTATTAAAGACAATCTCTTCCCTGTGCCTCCTCTCTTTGAGATGATTCAGAAGAGCTCATCAACTCCCTGGGAAGAGATGTACCGTGTCTTCAACATGGGTCACCGCATGGAGCTGTTCGTTGACAGGGAGGATGCTCAGCCTATCATCGATATTGCCGCTTCATTCAACCTGGATGCCAGGGTCGTGGGGCGGTGCGAGGCTGCCTCATCGAAAAAACTAACGATAAAAAGCGGCTTTGGGGAGTTTCAATATTAAGGCCAGGTGCAAGGGGCAGAGGGCGCGGAGCATGAATATCCTTGCTCCTTGCTCCTTGCTCCATGCTCCTTACCGCTCCTGCCTATTGTCTATTGCCTTAATAGTAATTACCTTTGCACCCTGAAATTTAATTTGCAATGGCTAATATTCTTATACTTGAGAGGCTTGAGGGGGTAAAAAGGCGTTTTGCGGAGGTGGGCGACCTGCTGACCGCACCCGATGTGATTTCCGATATGAAGCGTTACATCAGGCTTAGTAAGGAATATAAGGAGCTTCAGCCGGTAGTGGAGGCATATAACAGGTACAAGAGCGCACTCGATAACCTGGAGAGCTCACGTGCACTGCTTGCTGCCGAGAAGGATGAGGAGATGCGTGAAATGGCGAAGGCTGAGATAGACACCCTCATAAATACCATCCCTGACATGGAGGAGGAGATAAAGTTTCTCCTTCTGCCGAGAGACCCTGAGGATGACAAGAACGCAGTGATGGAGATACGTGCAGGCACGGGAGGAGATGAGGCAAGCATCTTTGCCGGCGATCTCTTCAGGATGTATTCCAAGTACATCGAATCACGAGGATGGAAGGTCGAGCTCAGTTCTTTTCAGGAAGGGACTGCCGGAGGTTACAAGGAGATAGTTTTCAATGTCATAGGTGACGGTGTCTACGGCATCATGAAATATGAATCAGGGGTGCACCGTGTGCAGAGGGTACCGCAGACGGAGACGCAGGGTCGCATTCACACCTCTGCAGCAACAGTCGCTGTGCTGCCCGAAGCCAGTGAGTTTGACATAGAGGTACGCAATGAGGACATACGCAAAGACACATACTGCTCATCAGGTCCGGGCGGACAGAGCGTAAACACGACATACTCGGCCATAAGGCTGACACATGTCCCGACAGGAGTGGTGGTGACCTGCCAGGATGAGAAGTCGCAGATAAAAAACCTCGAGAAGGCGATGAAAGAGCTCCGCACACGCCTTTACAACCTCGAGTACCAGAAATATCTTGACGAGATTTCGCACAAGCGCAAGACCATGGTCTCAACCGGCGACCGGTCTGCCAAGATACGCACATACAACTACCCGCAGGGCAGGGTCACCGACCACCGTATCAACCTTACCATTTACAATCTGCCGGTTGTGCTCGACGGCAACATACAGGAGCTGCTTGACAAGCTTCAGATGGCAGAGAATGCCGAGAGACTCAAGGAAAGCACTAACTGATAACCTTATATGACCTCACAGGAACTCTTCCGCAACATACTCGACAGAAAGTCATTTCTGTGCGTGGGGCTTGACCCTGAGATATCCAGGCTGCCTCTATCGGTTGCAGCTGCTGATGATCCGATCTTCGAGTTCAACAGGCGGATAATAGATGCCACCCACAGATATACGGCTGCCTATAAGCCTAACTTTGCCTTTTATGAGTCTTACGGACAGAAAGGGATGGCTGCCCTCGATAAGACGGTGAGGTACATTAACAAGCTTGACACGAATATTTTTATTATTGCTGATGCCAAGCGGGGCGACATAGGCAACACATCGAAGATGTACGCCAGGGCTGTCTTCGCCGAGATGCCCTTTGATGCGGTCACCGTGGCGCCATACATGGGAGAGGATTCCGTTACGCCGTTCCTTTCCTACCCCGGAAAATGGGCTGTGATACTTGCACTCACCTCAAACAGGGGGGCTGATGATTTTCAATATCACACAGAGAAGGGGCAGAGGTTATTTGAACGGGTACTGACCATCTCGCAGAGGTGGGGAACCACTGACAACATAATGTATGTCGTTGGGGCCACCAGGGCAGAGATGCTGGCAGACATAAGGAAGATCGTTCCGGATCACTTCCTGCTTGTTCCGGGGGTGGGGGCGCAGGGAGGCAGCCTCGAGGAGGTAGTAAGATACGGCATGAATGACCGTTGCGGACTGCTTGTCAACTCATCGCGCGGCATCATCTACGCTGACAGCACCGACCGTTTTGCCGAGGTAGCCGGAGAGAGAGCCCGCGAGATGCAGGAGGAGATGGCAGGGTACCTGAAAGGGTTGAAGCGCTGAGGATTGCTAGGCAGTCCATGCCAGCCTTACGATCATTTACCTATAAGCGGAGCCAGATTACGGATGTCTGTCATGCCAAATGACAGTTCAAAGCGTGTAAGGTCACACCCGCTTGAGCGTTGCTGTTTAAGGTATTCCTTGCATTCATCAAGCCTCTGTTTCATGTATTGCTTGTTCTGTACCGACCTGAACCACATGAATTGTATGTCAGAACGAGGCAAGGAACGGTCAAAGTACTCCGGATTCACTTTCACTATTCTTGGAAAGATACTGTCCTGGGCACCGTAACCCGGCGTTGAGGAGACCCGTGACAGTCCCCCGCCGAAATATGCCGGTTTGTTGCGGTCTGACGCAGGTATGGCAGCCCATTCCTGGTCAAGGAACTGCTTGTTATACGAGGCAGCGATCTCATTCGTCTCCCTGGCAGCAGACTCCCTGGCAACGGCAAAGGCTTCTTCCACTGTGACAGGTATCCAGTAAGGCGGACGTTCCGGGTCATAGATCACCCAACACTCGCCGTCATAAACATCAATTCCCGGATCAACGGTCTTTTTTCTCAGAGGTGCAGTGAAGTACCCGTGTTCGCTGTTGAAGCTGTCAGTCCATCCCGGAATAGGGTCATTAAGATAGAGTGACCATGACGGGGGTTCAATGGTATTATAATCCACCTTTCCCTCTTTGGAATAAAAAAATGACGAAAACTCAAAGGCTATGCGTGAGGGCACTCCATACCACTGGGGTCTTTTGCATGTCATTGACATGGTATGAATCCTTGCCCTGCCATTAAATCCTTTTATGTCACTCATCACCGGGTTTTGCCTTATCACGGCAACGGCCTCTTTTATTCTCTCAAGGTTGGCAGTAACCTCAGCTTTAGTGAATCCGCAATCGGTTGTAGCATAGTCAGTTCTGTCAAGGATTTCGAATGTGCCGGGTTTCTTCGACAGGTCTTCCTGGGCAAATGTCATTAAAGGGATACAAAAACATGCAGCCAGTATTTTTTTCGCTTTACTCATCTGTTTTTCCTATTTGTTTTTCAATTCAAACTTGCCTGACCAGAGCTCTTTTTTGTAGAAGTCAATGTTTACTTTGGTCTTTGTACCCTTATTTAACTCATCGACAGCACTCTTCTGAACCTGAACACCTGCAGGGTTTATGGTCTGGTTAATATCACCTGACACAGAACATCCCCTCTTTGTTGATGCCTCGAAGGAGGCACTGCCATCAGTACCTAATTCGTTGGTGAAATCCTGTTTCACACCGGCGGATAAGTCCCCTTCAAGGCCCTTCGAGCCGTAACTGACCGACGCACCTCCTGATACTGTGGTTTTGTCATATTGTACTGATGTGTTTGCGCTGGCGGTGGCCGTATAATCCTTGATGCCTCCCTGGTCCCCGCTGATGCTAATCTTACCCCCTGCAGATGCACTGAAGTTTCCAACACTGACACCTGCGTCGGCACCAGCCGTGACGCTGTAATCCTTCACCACACCGTTGCCGTCAGAGGATACCGATACGGACAGGTTCAGATTGGCGTTGACCTCTCCCTCGCCTACCTCCTTCTTGACACCAACACTCAGCCCGGCGTCGCGCGTGGTTGCTCCGGTGAATTCGCTCGTAGTGCTTGTATAGTTGAAGCTGGCCGGGAGGTTAAATGCCTTCTGGAGCCAGTCGGTGTTAACCTCCACCACAGTTCGGGCACAAGATGCCCGGACCTTGATCAGACCGAGCTGATACTCATCAGCATAGTCATCCAGTTTCTTGAAAAGCTGTGATGATTCAGGTATTTCCCCCGAGTCAAAAACCGCCTTTGCCTGCTTGTTCCGGGCCAGGCGTTCATTTTCCTCTCCCTCCAATGCCTTATCTTCAGCCTCACGGGCAGCAATAAGCTCTTCAAAGTTGCAGCCGCAATCACTTTCATCATGATACTTGAATGAACCGTGTGCTGCCAGTACCGTATTAAGGTACCAGGTAATAGCCTGGTATATTGAGTTGCGCATGTCAGCCTCCTCCTTACTTCTCACATCCGGATCGGAGATGAGTGCAATGTGGCGGAAAACATCATAGTAATAAGCCTCAGCATTTGGCTTGAAGCGTTGCATGTATGTCGTTGAAACCACATTGGTGGCCGACCCGAAGGCAGTCCCCTGTATCTGGTTTGCAGCATTGAAGAATCTGACATGTATTGCGTGTCCAATCAATGCCCATTCGGCTTCCCTGAAGGTGTTTCCTGAACCTTCGGCCGACTTTTTTGCATCTTCTTTTCTCTTTTCAAACTCCTCCTGCTCCGCGTCCCTGACCTTGATCGCATCCTCCATCTTCCGGTTGCACTGTGCTATAATTTCCGTGACCTGGTCAAATGTTTTCCTGTTCAGCTTGTACAGGTAACCTGCATAAAGATGATTCTTCCGGTTATACACCGTGTAGTTCATCTTCTGCATTATGATGTTCATCGGATCGGCATAGTCTTCGGGGTTCATCTGCAGGATTATGTTTATCGGATCAATTTTGCCTGCAATTGCAACGGTGGAGGCCGTGTTACCGGTGGCAAGATCGAGTTTGGCCTTATTGGCCTCCAGCTTCATCTGCTGCATCTTTGCAAGAAATTCCTCCTTGCCGGTTACCTTTACATTGGGATCCAGGTCTTTATCCATGTATTTCTGCGGATTCCTGGCCACATCATCCATGTCAACACCGGGATCTATCTTAAGTCCCATATCCGCCAGCCAGTCGAGCTGTCGGTTTGAGGTGGATGCGAATGATTTTAAGGAATATACCGAAAGCATCTCGGAGAAATCCTTCAGGGCGCTAATCCCCTGAGGCCCGCAGATAACCTTAAGTGTAGAGTATTGTGTCAGTTTTTTTATCGACGGGGCCTGAAAACTCCCCTGTACCGGCAGGTGCTCTATGAAGTACCTCATCTTGTTACGTTCGCTCTGGTCGAGCTGTGTAATGAAGTCGGCTGAGGTCATCACTGGTTCAGCAGCCATTATCTCTATCCCTTTTTCAAACTTTTCTTCAGGAGCCTCGGAGGGCAGGTCAGAGTACTCTTCGCTCTTCTCAAGGCTCTTGTTTTTTTTGATTGGCAAGCCGGTTGCCAGGGGCCTGTCAAGGTTGTCATCCTCCAGGATGGCAAGAGCCTTGTCCCTGTTGTTCAGGGCAAGGAAGTAAGCCGCCAGTCCCAGGGCCGCGTCCCACGACTCAGGCTTTATCTTGCGGGCAACCATGAACAGAGACCGTGCCTCTTCAAGCTTGCCCAGGTCGATGCACAGGTTGCCGAGGTTGATAACCGGTACAAGACTTGCCTCACTCCACAGGTCTCCCTTCATTGAATGCTGTATTGCATACAGGTAGGCCGATTCGGCATCGCGGCGATACTGCGCCAGTGCCTCGGGCGACGGTGCCTTTTCGCATATCATCTCCCCGGCTGACAGAATAGCCGACCCCATATTGGCTGCAGCTGTCGGGGAGGCGGGGTCAAGGGCAAATACCGCAGTGGCGAGGGCGATGTTATAGTATGGCCTGGGGAAGTTATTGGTTGCCAGGGCCACCGCCAGGGATAGCTCTTTTGCCCTCTGGCGGTTGGGACTCTGACCGTCGAATCGTGGCACCCAGGTGACTATTGCAGTATAATCGGAAAGATCTTCAGGCCGGAACTTCTGCCTTGCAATCGCATTCATCTCAGATGCCATCCCAAGCATATATTCAACGGATGGCACACTGCTCGGGTCAGGCAGGAGAAGCTGCATGGCATTGAGCTCGGTCTCGACTGCAATCAGGGCTAGCCTTCTTTGCCCCTCATCGCGGCCGGAACCAAACGGGGAGTAATCTGCTGCCGCTGAAGGTGATGTCTGGGTATTGGGCGAGTATTGCGGTGCAGGCGGGATAGGCACCAGGGTCTCCGGTGTGTACCCTGACGATTCTGAACCGTTTTGCCCTGAGGCCTGCTGCATCGCATTGACCATCTCGGGTGGCAGTGTTACGCCGGGCGGAAGCATCTTCTTTATCTGCTCGAGGTCGAATCCCGGCGGCACGGAAGCGGGCGGTTTCCCCGGATTGTTCTGTGAGATCCCCTGGAGACTTAATAAAGCTGCCGCAGCAAGTAGCAATACCTGTTTCATGTTTATTGATTGCATTTCGCACACTGGCACTTCCCGCCGTTTATACTCATATGTTTATACCCGTCCCTGTCATACCAGTAACTTACGATGTTGCCGGGCTTTTGCTCTGACGTTATCCTCCCCTGGTCATCATAAGTAACAGATGAGAGCAATTCTCCATTGGCTATCTTCGACATACTGCGCAGACCGCCGTTTTCATAGTAGACTTTACTCATGCATGAGAGATTGTCCATCTCCCCGGTGCAGTCAAGTTCCTTCTTGATATTTCCATTCATGTAATATTCCTTTCTCATACCCTGGGGAAGGCCATCCACAAAGCTGGACTCTGACTCTACCTGGCCGCTGCTGTAGTAGGTCACGCACCGGCCATTGGGAATCCCGTCAACAAAATTCTGTTCCATTACGAGGTTGCCGGAATCGCTGTATGACTTGACGTACCCGTTCGGAAGACCATCCTTCACTGTATACTTTCTTGCAACTTTGCCGTTCGGATAATAATCTGTTTTTTGACCGTTCAGGATGCTGGAGAAGTCATCCTTCTTTTCAGTTGTGAAACTTACCTCATCGCTGTAATAAACATTTCCACGGCTGTCAGTCACATATGCCCGTGCATAGTATGTGGTGCCGGCTTCAAGGTCTGTAACCGACTCACTGAACGACACCTCGACCGGAACGTCCCGGGATGCGTCTTCATATGACTTCAGCGAGTTGCCGGATTGCAGTGAGGGTGAACTTCCGGTGCTCCAGCAGACCCCGAACCCGGTAACCCCTGCACCTTTGACGGAATATTCCAGCTTAGCCCGGTCTTCTCTGACAGAAGATGCCTTCAGTCCTGTAACAGCGCAGGATTGCTGTTCGTATACGCCGTTTGCCCGGGGCCCGTCAGAAGGTGATGCCTGCTCGCCTTCAGGGGCAAATGACATAAGGGGTATGACGAGGGCAATGATAAAAAAGGATATACCAGCTCTCATTATATAATATTTGGATTAGTGTTAAAGCAAGTTGTTGCATCCCCCGGGTCCGTGTTACCGGCAACACGTCAGGCATCCCGCCGGTCAGAGCTTGATAAACTCAACCCTTCTGTTCAGCGCCTTGTTGGCAGGGGTGTCATTGGGGGCCACAGGCTGACTCTCGCCCATGCCGTCTGACTCGAGCCGTGAGGCTTCTATACCGAAGGTTTTTACCAGCTCATTCTTCACTGAGGCACCTCGTCTCTTTGAGAGATCGAGGTTTGATGCATCAGCACCGTCAGAATCAGTATGTCCCACGATTTTTACCTTAACATCAGGATTCTCTTGCAGCACTGTCGCAATCTCCTTCAGGGTGCCGTATGATTCTGGCTTGACCACATCCTTGTTGACATCGAAATAGATACCATAGCTTACCAGTTTGCCTTCGGTGATAAGCTTATTGCGGGTATCAGGAGCACCAACGGCGATGCGGACGTTGCTTATCATTGCGCCACCGTACTCAAAGCGAATCCTGTCAGGCTTGACGCAGCCGGCGGGGAATGCCCTTGGGAGGTCAATTATCTTGTTCTGACCCTGGTACAACCTTATCCTTGTCTTCTGAACCCAGATGGCAATATGGTACATCTGGTTCATCTTCTGTTTTTTCTCCTCACCATCAACATATCCGCTGAGATTAGAAGCTGAGCATGCCTCACCGTAGAACCAGGTGTTGTAGCCCGGCCTGCCGAAGTACTCTACCTGGAACTGGAATCCTCCGTTACCGGGTGCCGAGCCGCCATCCCAGGCATTCACGTTTTTTGCCTGCATCAGCCTCATGTGCCAGCCTGACATACCCTCGCCCTCAAGCCCCCCAATGGGAATAACGTCGAATTCAATTGTGTAGTTCTCAGGCAGCTGCAGCAATGCGTCAGTCCAGATACATTCATCCATCACGAACTTCATCCATTTGCCGGGGAACAGGTTGGTGGTGACCACCTCAGCCGAACCGTTGGTGTTCCACAGTGCAGGAAAGTCGCCGACAGCATCCTGGCTGAAGTCGTCGAAGAAGATCACTTTTTCCCCGGGGATAAAATCGTATTTTGAATAACTCTCAAGACTGGTCTGCTGTCCGGCAGCCACAGCACCTCCGGCTGCTCCAGCGGCTGCAGCACCTGCTGCCGCCTCTTCATTCTGAGTCGCTGCAGCCTTCTCAGTACTGCCATCAGTTTTTAATCCCGCAGCAATGCTGTCCTCTGCAGTATCAAATGTCTTGTCAATAGTCTTATCGACCTGCTTATTTAATCTCTTATTGACTTCGTTCTCAATTTTCTTCTTGAAGTCAACTTTGATCTGGCCTTCGGCATTGAGGGAGAGGCCGACCATAGCTATCGCAATGATTAGTTTAAAGAGGCTATTCATCTCGTCCTGGGTTTTGGAATTAAACATATAAGGGTAGAAAAGGATGTTAAATCTAACAGTTTTTATCGAAGTTGCATCTTGTTTAATGGGTTATTTTCGACCATTCGATAAAAAAACTTCAACTCTTAATTCTTAATTTTTGCTTCTTAATTCTTATGTCGTTTTGTTCATTTGTTCTTAACTTTGATAAGCTGCATTTCTAAATAGGTTTGTCATGAAAGAAGAGTTTCTGCACTGGCTGTGGAAAAACCGTCTCTTTGATGCCGGCTCTGTCAGGGATGGTGATGCCGGTGTCATCGAGGTAATCTCGCCAGGCGAGTACAACCGTGATTCCGGTCCTGATTTCTTCAACACCCGTCTTATTATAGGAGGAACAACATGGGCGGGCAACACCGAGATACATCTCAATGCCTCGGACTGGTACCGGCACGGTCATCATACTGACCGCGCCTATGACAATGTGATACTTCACATAGTGTATAATAATGATGCGGAGTCGTTCACGGCCTCGGGGAGGAGGCTTGTCACCGCCGCACCCTCATTTGACGTTTCACTGTGGGAAAACTACACTGACCTGGTCAACAATCCTTCATTGCTGGCCTGCGAAGGGTTCATCGCCGGAGTTGATCCGTTTATGGTAAGACACTGGCTCTGGTCGCTGGCCCTGGAGCGGATCGGGAGGAAAAGTGAGGAGGTATCTGATCTTCTCAGGCAGACAGGATACGACTGGGAGGAGACATTGTACCGCATGGTGTCACGGTACTTCGGGTTCAGGGTAAACACAGATCCGTTCGGGATGCTTGCTTCGCGCCTTCCCCTTAAGATCATCAGGAAACACGCCGACAATCTGACCCAGGTGGAGGCCCTTCTTTTCGGCACTGCCGGTCTTCTCGACGAAGCCCTTTTCAGGGAGGCGGTGGCGGACAGTTACTATCTGCTCCTGTGCCGTGAATTCAGGATGCTGAGGGCAAAGTACTCGCTTCAGCCTGTCGACGGATGGATGTGGAAGTTTCACCGCCTGAGGCCGGCAAACTTCCCGACTCTCAGACTGTCGCAGCTTGCGGCGCTCCTTTCGCACACGGACGGGCTCTTCTCCAGGGTCATGGGATGCACAGGCACCGATATGCTGAGAGCACTTCTCAGCATAAGGTCGTCAGAATACTGGAACAACCATTACCTCTTCGGAAAGGAGGTGCCGTCCGCAATACGGCAGGCAGGAAGACAGTCGGTTGACCTGCTAATCATAAATGCCGTGGCACCACTGATTTTTGTCTATGGAAAGTCAAAGCAGCAGCCAGCCATGTGTGAGAGAGCAACAGACATCCTGGAGTCACTCCCTCCGGAGGTTAACAGTGTCGTTTCCGATTTCTCCTCGGCTGGCATCAGGGCTGATTCTGCCTTCACCAGCCAGGCTCTCCTCGAACTGAGATTGTCATGGTGCAGGTATCACAGGTGCCTCGACTGTCATATAGGCTCATCGCTCATCGCATCAGGCCATAAAATCAAAGGCTCAGGCTCACTCCTCCTGGAGCCGTGAGATAACCGCTTTGACGAACAACTGAGTTGAGGTGACGAATGAAAAAAGAAATTTTTCATCATGCGCAACTTTTGTTATTTGTTTTGCGTCTTTTCTATGAGACGCTGATCATTCACTTACTACTATGTAATTGTATGGAAGGACGTTCAGTAGTTAAATTCATAAAATTTCTTTAAATTGTTTGAAATATTACAAATAAGAGTTGTATCTTTGCGATCCAAAATTGGAGAGTTTATTAATAATCTATTGGATAAGGATATGTATTTGACTACGGAGAAGAAACAGGAATTTTTCAAGACATTCGGCAGCTCAGAAATGGACACCGGAAGCGCTGAGGGTCAGATTGCTCTTTTCTCCTACAGGATCGCGCATCTTACTGAACACCTGAAGAAGAACAAGAAGGATTTCAGTACTCAGAGGGCGCTTATAAAGCTTGTTGGCAAGAGAAGGCGTTTACTTGACTATCTGAAGATCAAAGATATCAGCAGGTATCGTGAAATCATCAAGGCACTGAGCCTGCGTAAGTAAGGAAAAAAGGCAATTTCAGATTGCCTTTTTTAATTCTTTCATGAATTCTCCCCTTACTTTCCATTTATCCCGAAATAATCAGTAATACAGATGTATAAGTTAATTGAAAAGAGTATCGATCTGGGCGACGGCCGGACGATAGTCATTGAGACAGGCAAGTTGGCCAAGCAGGCTGACGGATCTGTAGTCGTCAGAATGGGCCGCACGATGCTGCTCGCCACCGTGGTGGCCGCAAAAGATGCAAAAGAGGATGTGGATTTCATGCCTCTCTCGGTCGAGTACAAGGAAAAGTATGCAGCCATGGGCCGCTTCCCCGGGGGCTTCCTTAAGAGGGAGGCACGCCCGAATGACAATGAGATACTGGTCTCGAGGCTTGTTGACAGGGTGTTGAGGCCCTTATTCCCGGATGATTATCATGCCGAGGTATTCGTAACAATAAACCTCATCTCTGCCGATAAGGATATCATGCCGGACGCCCTGGCAGGACTGGCGGCTTCAGCTGCACTGGCAGTATCGGATATTCCGTTCAACGGTCCTATCTCTGAGGTCAGGGTTGCAAGGATCAACGGTAAATTCGTTGTTAACCCGACACTGGTTGAGGTAGAGAACGCTGACCTCGATATCGTTGTCGGAGCAACCTATGACAACATCATGATGGTTGAGGGTGAGATGAAAGAGGTGTCGGAGGATGTCATGCTCGAGGCGCTCAGGTTAGCTCATGATGCCATCAAGGTTCAGTGTACGGCACAGAATGAGCTGGCCGAGATGGTCGGAACAACCGTGAAGAGAACCTACAGCCACGAGGTCAATGATGAGGATCTGCGCAAGAAAGTGTGGGATGAGACCTATCAGAAGTGCTATGAAGTGGCTGCTACGGGAGCAGACAAGAAGACCCGTTCAGAGGGCTTTGAAAACGTAAAGAAGGAATTCCTTGCACAGTTTACGGCAGAGAATCCGGTGAATCAGATGCTTGTGAGCAGGTATTATCATGACGTTGAGAAGGAAGCAGCCCGCAGGCTGGTTCTTGATGAGAAGAGACGTCTTGACGGTCGCAAGACAGATGAGATACGTCCCATCTGGTGCGAGATCGATCCCCTTCCAGCAGCCCACGGCTCTGCCATCTTCACCAGGGGCGAGACACAGTCGCTCACTACTGTCACCCTCGGCACCAAGCTCGATGAGAAAATGATAGACGAGGTGCTCAGGCAGGGCTCAGAGAAATTTACCCTTCATTATAACTTCCCCCCGTTTGCCACTGGCGAGGCAAAGGCGGCACGCGGCACCAGCCGCAGGGAGATAGGTCATGGCAACCTGGCTCACAGGGCGCTCAAGAATATGATGCCTCCTGACGAGATCAATCCTTATGCCATCAGGGTCGTCTCAGACATACTTGAATCAAACGGGTCGTCATCAATGGCAACCGTCTGCGCAGGCACGCTGGCTCTGATGGACGCCGGTATTAAAATTGCCAAGCCTGTTTCGGGTATAGCCATGGGGCTCATCACAGACAAGGGAGGAAAGAAATTCGCAGTCCTTTCAGACATACTGGGTGATGAAGATCATCTGGGTGACATGGACTTCAAAGTAACCGGCACACGTGACGGCATAACCGCCACACAGATGGATATCAAGGTTGACGGCCTCTCATACGAGGTGCTGAAGCAGGCTCTTGAGCAGGCACGCAAAGGGAGACTCCATATCCTTGATATCATGGAGCAGGTCATTGCCGAACCCAGGGCTGATCTCAAGCCTCATGCACCGCGGATAGAGAAGATCTACATCCCGAAAGAGATGATAGGTGCAGTTATAGGCCCCGGCGGCAAGATCATACAGGACATACAGGCCACAACCGGTGCCACGATCGTCATTGAAGAGGTCAACGGTCAGGGTATGGTCGATGTCTTCGGAGAGAACTATGAAGTTATCAGGGCGGCTCTTGACCGCATCAAGTCAATATGTGCAGTTCCTGAGGTCGGACAGGTCTACAGGGGCAAGGTGAAAACCATCACCCAGTTCGGTGCCTTCGTGGAGATACTTCCGAACAAGGACGGGCTGCTTCACATCTCTGAGATGGACTGGAAGAAAGTCGGAACAGTCGAGGAGTTGTTCAAGGAAGGTGACGAGGTTGAGGTTCAGCTTATTGAGGTCGATTCCAAGACCGGTAAGCTCAGGCTCTCGCGCAAGCCGCTCATCCCCAAGCCTGAGGGTTATGTTGAGCCCCCGAAGCGTGATCCTTCAGAGAGAAGGGAGCATCGCGGGCACCGTGACGGTGACAGGGGAGGCAACAGGGATCATCGTTCGCGTGACCGCAGGTCCGATTCACGGTAGTAAGTAGCGACGCGCAA
>JALOMM010000158.1 GCA_025455535.1 Bacteroidales bacterium
TCAGGCTGATACCGTCACCGGGGGCGCCGGTGAAGGACATTTACAGGACTGATTCCGAAAGGACGGTTACTGTGAGAAATCCTGAGGAATTTCCGCTGGTAAGGGTGAAGAATGAATATTCCAGGCTTGTTTACAATCTTGGTGCGCCAAGACTTGGCGGGCCGATCAGATCAGAGCTTGGTCCCGGGGTGGTCCTTAAGGTCAGCGGGAAAATCGGCCGCAACTACAGGGTCAGGCTGAGCAACACTGAAAACGGATTCATAAGTGAGGAGGATGTTGAAGTGATAGGCGGCAGCAGGGTGCAGCCCTCTTACATTGTCACGAGCATGTCATGCGGGCCTTCAGGCACTGCAGATGTTGTTTCCATACCCTGGCTTGAGCCGGTACCGTATGAGGTATATCCTGACCCGGACGGAAAGCGGTTGGTGATAACCGTTTTCGGGGCGGAGACGGCCGCAACATGGGTGAGCCACCGCACCGGATGCCGGGTAATCGATAAGCTTACCTGGGAGCAGACCTCTCCGGAGACCTTCAAAGTCTACGTGAACCTGAAGACAGAAAATATCTGGGGTTATGACATAAGACCTTCAGGCAGGAGCCTGGTGCTGCGGCTCAGGTATCCGCCTTCATATGACCTGGCAGTGGCCAGGCCACTCACCGGTTTGAAGATAGCCATTGAGGCTGGCCACGGCGGCACAGGCACGGGAGCCATAGGCTTGTCAGGGCTGGTGGAGAAGGAGATAAACCTTGACCTCTCATTCAGGCTCGGTGAGCTATGTAAGGCAATGGGTGCCGCAGTTGTTCAGGTGCGTGATTCAGACAGGGACATGACCCTGACAGAGAAGCGAAACATCGCCATCGGATCGGGGGCTGACATGCTGATAAGCATTCATGCCAACGCCGGCGGCAGAGGCTATCTATCGGTTGCAGGCACAAGCACATACTGGCATAATCCCTTCTGGTCTCCCTTGGCACAGACTATATATGACCGGCTGCTTGAGACCGGTCTGCCCGAGTTCGGGGTTGTGGGGTCATTCAACTATACGGTTACAAGGGCGACTCAGATGCCGGCCGTGCTTGTTGAGCAGGCTTTCATGACTCATGCAGAGGATGAGGAGAAGCTTGCTGACCCTGAGTTCCGGCAGCAGATGGCGCAGAAGATATATGAAGGTATCATTGATTACCTGAAACTGATGAAGAACTGACCTGTGGTTTTACAGGTCAAGGATATATCCTTCTGCAATCAGTTTGTAATCGGCGACCTGTTGTTCTACCCACTTTTGGTCCTTCCCCAGTTCCTTTGCCATAATTGCTGCGACCTTCGGAGCCATTTCCACCGAGGCTCTTGCATCAAGATAGAGTGCGCGCACTCTTCTTGCCAGCACATCATCGACTGTTCTGGCCATCTCTCTTCTGACAGCCCATAATACCTCTGCAACGGTAAATTCAAATCCCTGATGCAGCTTTTGCTCATTTCCGGCTGCCTCATTGCGAAGCTTTACAATCTCCTCCCTGTCGCTGCCGTAAATATGCAGCCAGTCTTTTCTGTCAGAAACGTTCATGAAACCGTGTATTTTCAGATGCCTGGTGCGGCATTCCCTGAAGGGTAGGCCACCGGTTTTGATGGCCATGTCAACCGCATCCTCAGACATCTTGCGATAAGTGGTCCACTTGCCGCCGGTGATGGTTACCAGTCCTGATGAAGAGACAATCAGCTTATGGCTGCGCGATATCTCTTTTGTTTTCTTTACTTCTGCCTCTTTTTTCGGAGCAGCAAGAGGACGCAGTCCGGCAAATACTGACATGACATCGGCTCTTTCCGGCTTTCTGGAAAGGTAACGTCCTGCGGTCTCCAGTATGAAATCAACCTCCTCGTCGAGAGCCCTTGGTTCAAGCACGGCCTCCCTGACAGGGATGTCAGTAGTTCCCAGGATGACTCGGTTGTGCCACGGTACGGCGAACATCACCCTTCCGTCACTTGTGCGGGGGATCATTATTGCATCGTCTCCGCCGAGGAATGACCTGTCAACGACGAGATGCACTCCCTGGCTTGGTCTGACGATTGGCTTACTTTCAGGGTTATCCATCCTGAGAATGTCATCGACAAATACTCCGGTGGCGTTTATGATACATTTACCCTTCAGTTCAAAGGTTCCGCCGTCGAGCATATCTTCAGCAGCTATGCCTGCGAGCCTGTTATGAGGATCTTTAAGAAGGCGTGATACCCTGATATGGTTTAAAACTGTGGCGCCCTGTTCCGCTGCCGTCTGCATCAGGTTTACTGCCAGGCGTGCGTCATCAAACTGACCGTCGTGGTAGACAACCCCTCCCTTCAGCCCCTTATGCCGGATCTGCGGTATTTGCCTTATCACTGCGCTCCTGCGCATCGGCAGGGAACGGCCCAGTCTCATTGACCCGGCCAGCAGGTCATACAGCGTAAGTCCGATGGTATAGAAAGGCTTTTCCCACCAGAGATAGTTGCCGATAATGAATCGCTGATCAGTCACCAGGTGTGGTGCGTTTGTCTTCAGATAGCCTCTTTCACGCAGGGCCTCCACCACAAGGCCTACATCACCGTTCTGAAGATAACGGACGCCACCGTGAACCAGCTTGGTGCTTCGGCCCGAAGTGGCTTTGGCAAAGTCAGACTGTTCAAGCAAAAGGGTGCTGTAGCCCCTGCTGGCAGCGTCAACAGCAATACCCAGTCCGGTGGCGCCTCCCCCGATTACGATAACGTCCCATTGTTCAGTTGTATTTTTCAGACTGCTGACAGAAGCCTCACGGTTGAAATTTATATTGGGCATAATCAAGGAAAAATCAGAATTATTAATCACTAAAGATAGAGTTGATTTTTATCTTTGGAAAGATATCTTTCGATTAAGAATGCCTGATAACCGCGGGCAGTTATAGGGCAGTTATGTTCAGACATCACAAATCAGAATGTTATGAATGATTTCATCCTGTCACTTGATCAGGGAACAACCAGTTCAAGGGCTATTGTCTTCGATCGCAATGGATTGCCGGTTTCAACAGCCCAGCAAGAGTTCACCCAGATTTATCCGAAACCGGGATGGGTGGAACACGATCCTGAGGAGATATGGTCATCACAGTCAGAGGTGGCCCTGAAAGCCCTTGCAGATGCCGGTCTCACCGGCAGGGACATTGCAGCCATCGGTATAACAAACCAGCGTGAGACTACCATTGTGTGGAACCGGAAGACCGGCAAACCGGTATACAACGCGATTGTATGGCAGGACAGGCGTACGGCAGATTTCTGCGATCAGCTGAAGAAGGAGGGACGCAGTCAGGAGATACAGGAGAAGACGGGGTTGATTATCGATGCCTATTTCTCTGCCACCAAGATAAGATGGATACTCGATAATGTTGACGGAGCCCGCAGGATGGCCGGGGAGGGTACACTTGCTTTTGGCACAGTGGATACCTGGCTGATATGGAATCTTACAGGAGGGAAATCACATATAACCGATGTATCAAATGCGTCACGGACAATGTTGTTTAATATCCATTCCCTGAAATGGGATGACGGATTGCTTGAGATCTTCGGTATCCCTGCCGGATTATTGCCTGAAGTAAGGTCCTCAAGTGAAGTATACTGTGCCACGGAAAGGCTGTTCCCTGCTTCTGTACCGATAGCAGGCATTGCCGGTGATCAGCAGGCGGCCCTCTTCGGGCAGATGTGCACCGAGCCGGGGATGGTCAAAAACACATACGGGACAGGTTGCTTCATGGTAATGAATATCGGAAAGAAACCCATTGAATCGAAGAATAAACTTCTGACCACCATTGCCTGGCAGATAAATGGCGAGACGCACTATGCCCTGGAAGGGAGTATTTTTATTGCAGGTGCTGTTGTACAGTGGCTTCGTGACGGACTGGGTATCATTGGCAAATCGTCTGATGTTGAGAAGCTTGCCTCTGAGGTCAGTGACAGCGGAGGGGTCTGCTTTGTCCCGGCTTTTGCGGGCCTCGGGGCACCGCACTGGGATCAGCATGCCACGGGTACGATTGTCGGCATCACACGCGGAACAACTGCCGCGCATATCGCCAGGGCTGCAGTTGAAAGCATAGCCTTTCAGACGCTCGATGTGCTGAAGGCCATGGAAAACGATTCAGGCATCAGGATACGTGAATTGAGAGTCGACGGAGGGGCAGCGGTGAATAACCTACTGATGCAGTTCCAGTCAGATGTCTTGCAGGCAAGGGTGGTAAGACCCAGCCTCACGGAGACAACGGCTCTTGGCGCAGCATACCTTGCCGGTCTTTCTGTTGGCTACTGGAAAGACATTGAGGAGCTGAGAAACCAATGGCAGGTTGGCATGATTTTCAGTCCGATGAAGGGTGCCGAAGCAACGGAAGTTATTATTAAGGAGTGGCACAGGGCAGTAAAGGCAGCCCTGGCTTGGGCTTCCTCATCATGAAATGATAACAGATAACACGAAGCCGGTCAGCTTTCTATCCTTTTGATACTTGCCCCGAGTGCGTTGAGCCTCACGTCCAGGTTCTGGTATCCGCGGTCTATCTGTTCAATGTTGTGAATGATGCTTTTGCCTTCCGCACTCATCGCGGCAATGAGCAAAGCGACGCCAGCCCTTATGTCAGGGCTGCTCATAGATATGCCTCTCAGCTTCTGCCGGCGCTCAAGCCCTATCACCGTGGCCCTGTGAGGATCACACAAGATGATACGCGCTCCCATGTCAATCAGCTTGTCGACG
>JALOMM010000013.1 GCA_025455535.1 Bacteroidales bacterium
GCCAAGGCACTCAAGAATGACGATATTGTCAAGAATAACATGGGCTTCGCCGCTCTTCTTAAAGGCGATTTCAAAGCTTCTGCAGAGTATTTCAATTCAATGTCAGCTTCAACACCTGAGTCAAGGTTCGGTCTCGGCACCATAGCCATTCATGACGGCAAATACGACCAGGCAGTCAACCTGCTCGGCGAGAAGCCATCCATGAACCTGGCTCTTGCCCAGCTTCTGAAGGGTGACTTCAACAAAGCAAAAGCCACAATGGATGTCGTCAAACCATGCAAATGCGGTGCTCCGTCATACCTGAAGGCTGTTATAGCTGCCCGTTCTGACAACAGGGACGGTGTGATGAACAACCTCCGTGAAGCCGTAGGATACAATGTTGCATGGAAGAATTATGCTCAGACAGACCTTGAGTTTGCAAAATTCTTCACCGATGAAACATTTGTGTCAATAACAAAATAAGGGACACCAATAATAACATAGACCCCGTCAGCCATGGTGCTGACGGGGTTTATTATTATTTGATGTTGCTAACCGTGTGAGACAGGTGCCAGAGCACTATGCCGGTGCTTACAGCAACATTGAATGAGTGCTTTGTGCCATACTGCGGGATCTCTATACAGACGTCCGACATACTGACAATCTCCTCGGAAACCCCTCTGACCTCATGCCCAAAGACCAGGGCATACTTCTGCCCTTTTTCAGGGGTGAATTTATCAAGTGATACTGACCCTTCAGCCTGCTCCACCGAGACGATCATGAATCCGGATTCCCTGAGGTACATCACGGCATCAGTGGTTTTGTCAAAGTGTCTCCACGTTACCGATTCGGTTGCTCCGAGGGCACTCTTCTGTATCTCCCTGTGAGGCGGTGTGGCAGTTATCCCGCACAGATACAGAGCCTCAACAATGAAGGCGTCAGCTGTCCGGAATATCGATCCTACGTTATTCAGGCTCCTTATGTTATCAAGAACGATGATGAACGGGGACTTTTCAGAGGCATGAAATTCCGTGACGCTTTTCCTGTTCAGCTCCTCATTTGATAATTTCCTCATAGAAGAAGATTTTAGCGAAAATAATTATAAAAAAGAGTAAATTACATTCCTTAAAATAATATCGGGATCAGATGAATTCCCGCTATAAAATATCTGAATATGAATATTCACGAATACCAGGGAAAATCGATCCTGCAGGTTCATGACGTGCCGGTGCAGGAGGGTTTTATTGCTGAGAATGCCGTTCATGCGAAGCTTGTTGCAGAAGAACTGCAGAAAAAGTTCGGCACAGAGATATTTGTAATCAAGGCACAGATCCATGCCGGCGGAAGAGGCAAAGGGGGCGGCGTCAAGATCGCCCGTTCACCGTCAGAGGCAGCGGAGGTGGCATCGCGCATGATAGGGATGACACTTGTGACGCCACAGACAGGACCGGCCGGGAAACTGGTAAATAAGGTTCTGATAGCCCGTGATGTCTATTACAAGGGAGAATCGGACATAAGAGAGTTTTATATGAGTATCCTCCTTGACCGCAAGAGATCGGCATATGTAATAATGTATTCAACCGAAGGGGGAATGGATATCGAAGAGGTGGCCGACAAGAAGCCGGAGGCGATCTTCACAGAGGTGATTGACCCTGCCACCGGGTTACTCGATTTTCAGATCCGTACAATCGCTTTCAATCTTGGGCTTCAGGGCAAGGCCTTTAAAGAGATGCTCCCCTTTGTAAGAAAACTGTGGAACGCATACGTCGCCTCAGATGCCTCGCTCATTGAAATCAACCCGCTGCTTAAGACAAGTGATGACAGGATACTGGCTGTTGACTGCAAGGTGACACTTGATGACAATGCACTGTTCCGTCACCCCGAGCTGGTTGCAATGAGAGACCTGAGCGAGGAGGATCCGACGGAGGTGGAAGCAACAGACCACAGCCTCAACTATGTAAAACTTGACGGAGATGTCGGGTGTATGGTCAACGGAGCAGGGCTGGCGATGGCAACGATGGACCTGATCCAGCTGTCAGGTGGCAAACCGGCCAACTTTCTCGATGTGGGAGGCGGAGCCAATGCAAAGACCGTTGAGGCCGGGTTCAGGATAATTCTCAAAGACCCGAATGTCAGGGCAATACTCGTAAATATCTTTGGAGGTATCGTAAGATGTGACCGCGTGGCATCAGGCATCATCGAAGCTTACAAGACGATAGGTGACATCAAAGTCCCCGTGATAGTCAGGTTACAGGGGACAAATGCCATCGAGGCGAAGGATCTCATCGATAATTCAGGTCTTAAGGTGATTGCTGCAACTACCTTCACCGATGCGGCGGAAAAAGTCAGAATTGCATTGAGCTGAACCTGGCTGAACCTGGCTTTTTTCTGTTTCTGATATTGCCGTCAGGGTAACCTGAGAACCTTTTATGTTTAATTTGCATCCACATTGGGGTGATGATAAGCTTGTATGCAGATATAATAATACCTGTTGCGGTCACCGGCAGTTACACCTACGCCATCCCTCCCCATCTCAGGGAGGAGGTTAGCCGTGGCAGCCTGGTAACAGTCCCCTTTGGCCAGAGAAAGAGTCATACAGGCCTGGTAATAAAGCTGCACGGCGAAGCACCGTCGGGTTTCACGCCGAAGGAGATTACATCACTCATGGCTCCACCGAATGCAATTGGAGACAGGCTGACAGACTTCGTTCTCTGGATATCTGATTATTATATGGCCCAGCAGGGCGAGGTGATGAAGGCTGCAATACCCACAGCCGAAAACCTTCGTGTCAGAAGGGCATCGAAGAAAAAGGCCATTAAAGGGGGATCAGAGGCGACAGCTGCGGTTCCTCCTTACGACCTGACAACCACCCAGAGGGAGGCATATGAAAAGATCAACAGTCTCTTCGGTGATCACGAGGTGGTATTGCTTCACGGTGTAACCTCCAGCGGCAAGACCGAGATTTATATACATCTCATCAGCGAGCAGCTCAGGAAGGGGAAACAGGTCCTCTATCTTCTTCCCGAGATAGCTCTTACCAGTCAGATCATTGAACGTCTGCAGAGGCACCTGGGCGACACGATAGGTGTATATCATTCAAGGCTGACAAACGCGTCCCGCCGCGATGTATGGACCAGGGTGAACAATGGAAGCCTTGGTGTTGTGCTGGGGGTACGCTCATCGCTATTCCTCCCTTTCCGCGACCTGGGGCTGATCATTGTTGACGAGGAGCATGACCCGTCATACAAGCAGGTTGATCCTGCACCCCGTTATCAAGCCCGTGATGCCGCCATGATGCTCAGCCGCCTGCACGGAGGGGTGACGCTTCTCGGCTCTGCGACACCCTCTGTGGAGAGCTATCACAATGCCATGACAGGCAGGTACGGGCTGGTCGAGCTCATTACCCGCTATGGCGATGTGATGATGCCTGAAATGCTGGTGGCAGATACCCGGAACCACGGAAAGAGGAAGGGGTCTCCGGCATATTTCACTCCACGGCTGCTGGAGGCCATCAGCGACGCCCTCTCAAGGGAAGAACAGGTGATACTTTTTCAGAACCGCCGCGGGTTCTCTCCCTATATCATGTGTTCAGATTGCGGCTGGGTACAGCGGTGCACAGGGTGCTCGGTAAGCACCACTTACCACAAGGGTATTGGGAGGATGGTATGCCACTATTGCGGCAGGAGCGAACCGCTGCCGCGTGAGTGCCCTGAATGCGGCTCTGTTGTGCTCTCTGCCAGGGGATTCGGCACGGAGAAGATAGAGGAGGAGATTAAGATACTCTTCCCCACAGCCAGGGTGGCAAGGATGGACCAGGATACAACACGCCTGAAGAATTCTTCATCCGGGATACTGTCAGACTTCGCCGCAGGAGCAACTGACATCCTCATCGGCACACAGATGATCTCTAAAGGCCTTGACTTCGAAAGGCTTACCGTGGTTGGCATTCTTGACGCTGACAGCATGCTCTACTTCCCTGACTTCAGGGCTTTTGAACGCAGCTTCCAGCTGATGGAGCAGGTCAGCGGCAGGTCAGGTCGCCGTGCAAAGAGGGGCAGGGTGATCATCCAGACCGCTGACCCCTCACACAGTATACTCAGGCAGGTACTGAAACATGACTATAAGGCCATGTACCGTATTCAGCTTGAGGAGCGTGAGCTGTTCGGATATCCCCCTTTCACCAGGATAATAAAGATAACATTGAAGCACCGCGACCTGCAGGAATTGAACGACTCCTCAGCGAGGCTGGCAGACAGGATGCGGAAGCGGCTGGGAAAGTATGTCCTCGGGCCTGAGTTTCCGCTCATCATGCAGGTACAGAAATGGTATATCAAGACCATTATGATCAAGCTGGGGAAAGAGCTCTCTGCCTCGAGAATAAAGGAGCTGATAAGGAAGGCAATGGATGATGAGCTTAAAATGCAAAGAACAGGAGTTCTTCGTATCCATGCCGACGTAGACCCGCAATAGGAAAGGCAATCTGGTAAATAAACTATCATAAGTAAAAGATAATGAAAGAGATAACCTTATTTTGTTTCAGCAGAATATTACTGCTTGCACTCGCAGTATCAATGGTGGCAACAGGATGCAGAACAGAATCTGAGACGACTTTTGAGCCGGCAGAGCTGGCCAGTCCTCTGATGGGCACTGACTCTGAGTTTCTTCTGTCACACGGAAACACATATCCTGCCATTGCCCTCCCCTTCGGTATGAATTTCTGGACTCCTCAGACGAGGAAGAATGGCGACGGCTGGGCTTATGCCTATGATGATCATAAGATTGTCGGAATCAAGCAGACACACCAGCCGAGCCCGTGGATCAATGACTATGCGGCGTTCTCACTTATGCCTGTGACAGGGGGGAACAGGATCACTGAAGATGAGCGTGCGTCATGGTTCTCTCATAAGGCAGAGGTGGTAAAACCTTATTACTACAGTGTATATCTTGCTGATCATGATGTTATTGCCGAGGTCACACCTACAGAGCGGGCCTCTCTTTTCCGCTTTACATTCCCTGCGGCTGACTCATCATCGGTTGTAATAGATGCCTTCGCCGGCGGATCAATGGTGGAGGTAATTCCGTCAGAAAGAAAGATCATCGGCTACTGCCGCAACAATCATGGCGGCGTGCCTGAGAATTTTCACAATTACTTCGTTATAATCTTCGACCGTGAGTTCGATTTCTTCTCCACCTGGGTTGACGGTGAGCTCTATCCCGGCATCAGAGTACAGGAGGGTGGTCATGCAGGTGCCGTAATAGGGTTTCGCACTGAAAGAGGCGAGGTAGTCACAGCCAGGGTGGCATCGTCATTCATCTCGCCTGAGCAGGCGATGCTTAACCTTGAGCGTGAGACCGGCAGCCGCAGCTTTGATGAGATAAAGGAGGCGGGCCGTAACATATGGAACCGGGAGCTGGGACGCATCAGGGTGGAGGGCGGAAGTGACGATCAGGTGCGGACATTCTATTCCACCCTGTACCGGACCCTCCTCTTCCCGAGGATGTTTCATGAGGTTGACGCCGACGGCAAGATCATCCATTACAGCCCCTACAACGGGGAGATCCGCCCCGGAAGGCTGTTCACCGATAACGGTTTCTGGGATACTTTCAGGGCTGCAATGCCTTTAATCACCCTGATGTATCCTGAGATCAGCTCTCAGATCATGGAGGGGCTTGTCAATGCATATCTTGAGAGCGGCTGGCTCCCTGAATGGGCCAGTCCCGGCCACCGTGACTGCATGATAGGCAGTAACTCGGCGTCACTTATTGCAGATGCCTGGCTCAAGGGGATAAGAGGATATGAGATTGACACTCTCTGGAATGCCCTTGTAAAGAATACAATGGGTCATGGGCCTGTTCATTCGGTAGGCAGGTACGGAGCCCCTTATTATAATTCACTTGGTTACGTCCCCTATGATGTGGGCATCAATGAAAACGTTGCGCGTACCCTCGAATATGCTTACGCTGACTGGTGTCTCTGGAGGCTGGGCAGTGCCATCGGCCGCCCTGAGGAGGAGATCAGCCTGTATGCTGCCCGCGCACAGAACTACCGTAATGTGTTCGACAGTGAAAGCAGCCTCATGCGTGGAAGAAATGAGGATGGCACCTTCCAGTCACCGTTCAGCCCGTACAAATGGGGTGACGCTTTCACAGAGGGGAACAGCTGGCACTATACCTGGAGCGTCTTCCAGGATATTGCCGGCCTTGCTGAGCTGATGGGAGGGCCGGAGAAGATGGCGGAGATGCTCGACTCCGTATTCATTGTGCCGCCCATATTCGATGATTCATATTACGGATTCCCTATCCATGAGATACGCGAGATGCAGATAATGAACATGGGTAACTATGCTCACGGTAACCAGCCGATACAGCATATGATATATCTCTACAACTACACTCCGGAACCGTGGAAAACACAGATGAGGGTCAGGGAGGTAATGGATAAGCTCTATAACTATGCTCCTGACGGCTATTGTGGCGATGAAGATAACGGACAGACATCGGCATGGTATGTCTTCAGTGCCCTCGGGTTTTATCCGGTCACTCCCGGCACCGGCGAGTATGTGCTTGGATCACCTCTCTTCAGAAAGGCAACAGTCACCTTTGAGGATGGGAATGTGCTGGTCATTGAGGCACCGGGAAACAGCAGCGAGAATGTATACGTCGGAGAGGTGTCATTGAATGGCAGGAGGGTGGGGGTTAACTACATCACTCATGAACAGCTGCAGAGTGGCGGAAAGCTTATGTTCGCGATGAGACCCGATCCGGATACGTTGCGCGGAACAGCAGCAGAATCGCGGCCCTACTCATTTTCTTCCCCTGCTGCCGGGAAAGACTGAGAAAGACACCAGATCGCTGAGAGGGAGGCAGGACCAGGGAAGGAATCTGCATCATTTTGTTTTTCTTTAACTTTGGTATAACTTTGCATTGGTATTATCATCCGTCAGGCTGACAGTATTGCATTCATACTATGGGTAAAATGGAACAAGTATTTTGCTTCCCGAACCTCACCAGGAACTACAGGCGTCTGTTTGAGTGCCTGATGTTTTACAATTAAACTCTTCCCGGAGACATAACCTGAGGGTTATGAGGTGAAGCCATTGTCACCGGCCTTCATCATTCTGTCTGACCTGCAATTACATTTCACATTTATTAAGCCGAAATCATGTTCGAAAAAATAATCACCCATTCAGATACACCCGAGAGGCCTGCTTCGGCAGAGGGTAACTTTTATAATCCCGCCGGAAACAGGATCGGACCCGGAATGAATGAACGGGTTCAGAAGCTCAGGAAGCTCAGCTTTGAGACTGAGCCCTCCCTGTCGGTTGAAAGGGCACTTCATGAGACCGCGTTTTACCGGGAGAACTTTGGCAAGTATTCGGTCCCTGTTTTACGGGCGCTGAATTTCCTGGATCATTGCCGGAGGAAGACAATATACATTGGCGAAGGTGAGCTGATAGTGGGTGAGCGGGGTCCGAAACCGAAGTGTGTTCCCACCTTTCCTGAGCTTACATGCCACAGTGCGGAGGATTTTCACGTGCTGAACACGCGCGACATGCAGCGTTATACCATCAGCCGGGAAGACATTGATCTCTACGAGAAGGAGGTGATACCCTACTGGAAGGGCAAGACGCAGCGTGAGCGTATTTTCAGTCACGTCCCGGCTGAATGGAGGGCAGCCTATGAAGCAGGTCTCTTCACTGAGTTCATGGAGCAGCGTGCACCGGGCCACACGGCTCTTGACGGAAAGATCTATCACAAGGGGATGCTTGATTTCAAGAAGGAGATTGCTGCCAACCTGGCCGCGCTCGATTACCTTAATGATCCTGAAGCGACAGACAAGGCTGAGCAATGGAAAGCAATGGATATTTCATGTGACGCCGTCATCGTCTTTGCCGGACGTCATGCAGATCTTGCCGATGAGCTGGCGGCCAGTGAGAAAGATCAGGTCAGGGTGGCCGAGCTGAAAAAGATAGCCGAGGTGTGCCGCCGGGTACCGGCCAATGCCCCCAGGAACTTTTGGGAAGCGATACAGATGTACTGGTTTGTGCATCTGGGCACAATCACGGAGCTGAATGGCTGGGATGCAATGAACCCCGGGCACTTCGATCAGCACCTGGCGCCATTCTATTACAGTGAGGTGGAGGCAGGCACCCTTACCCGTGATCAGGCAAAAGAGCTGCTATCATGTTTCTGGATCAAGGTCAACAACCACCCTGCCCCCCCGAAAGTGGGCATTACGGCACGCGAGAGCGGTACCTATAACGACTTTACCAATATTAATATCGGGGGTGTAAAAAGCGATGGCAGTGACGGCACAAGCGAGGTCTCGTATATTATGCTCGAGGTGACAGAAGAGCTTCACATACTGCAGCCCGGCAACTCTGTTCATATCAGCTCAAAGACGCCGGACAAGTTTCTCCACGCTGCTGCCCGTGTCATAAGGCAGGGGCACGGTTATCCGTCAGTATTTAATCCTGACATTTATATCCTCGAGATGCTCCGTCAGGGCAAGTCACTGCAGGATGCACGCGAGGGAGGCTGCAGCGGCTGCATCGAGGTAGGTGCCTTCGGCAAGGAGGCATACCTGCTTACTGGCTATCTCAACGTTCCGAAGATCCTTGAGGTTACCCTGAACAACGGGATCGATCCTGTCACCGGCAAGGTTGCCGGCATAGCCACAGGTGACCCCCGCACATTCAAGACATTCGAAGAGCTTTATGATGCCTTCCTGCAACAGCTCCACTTTATTGTTGACCAGAAGATGAGAGTCAGCAATTATATCGACCGGATGTTTGCAAAATACGCTCCGGCGCCTTTCCTCTCTGTGGTGATAGAAGACTGCATATCAAAAGGTAAAGACTACTACGACGGAGGGCCGAGATACAACACCAGTTATATTCAGTGCTGCGGACTGGGTACTGTCACCGACAGCTTTGCTGCCCTGAAGAAGCACGTATTTGAAGACAGGACTTTCACCATGGACAGGATGCTGAGAGCTGTGCTCAGTAACTTTGAAGGTGAGGAGGTGCTGCGCCAGACCATTGTTAACCGTACCCCTTTCTTTGGGAATGACAATGAGTATGCTGACTCGATAGCGGTTAAGATATATGATGACCTTGTGGCTGAGATAGACGGCAAGCCTAACATCAAACCCGGCGGCAAATATCATCTGAACATGCTCTCAACCACATGTCATATTTATTTCGGAAAGGTGATGGGAGCCACACCCAACGGGCGCCTTGCCGGCAAGTCTGTTTCGGACGGCACCTCCCCCTCACACGGCGCTGACACTCACGGCCCGTCAGCAGTAGTGAAGTCACTGGCCAAACTTGACCATGTCAGGTCAGGGGGAACATTGCTGAACCTGCGGTTCCTGCCAAGCCTTATGCGCAAGGATGATGACATCAGGAAACTGGGTCAGCTTATCAGGAGTTACTTCACTCTCGGAGGGCATCATGTACAGTTTAATATTGTCGACACTGCCACCCTCCTGGCAGCTCAGGCATCACCTGAAGACTACAGGGATCTCATGGTAAGGATGGCAGGTTACAGTGATTATTTCAATGACATGAATGCCGACCTGCAGCGGGAGGTGATAGAACGTACAGAGAATGATTCATTCTAGGGTTCTTCCCGAGAGAGGGGAACACTTAAACTGTGACTCCAGCTTATGTCTGAAAGCCTGATTTTTGATATTAAGCGTTACGCCATCAATGATGGACCGGGAATACGGGTGGTTATCTTTTTCAAAGGGTGCAATCTTCACTGTGCCTGGTGTCATAACCCCGAGAGCATATCACCTGATGTGGAGAAGATGTTCGCCCCGGCCAGATGCATCAGGTGCGGAAGCTGTGTGGAGGTGTGCCCCGAAAAGGCAATCACCCTTACTGCGGAAGGTATCGTGACAGACCCGGCCCTGTGCAATGTTAACGGCAGATGTGCTGAAGTGTGTCCTGCCAGGGCTATCGAGATGTCAGGCAGGGTGATGAGCGTCGATGAGATCATGGAGGCAGTAGAAAAAGAGCGGGTATTCTTTGATCATTCAAACGGTGGTGTCACCTTCTCCGGCGGAGAGCCGCTGGTACATCTTCCAATACTGAAGCAACTGCTTGACGAGTGCGGCAGAAGACATATACACAGGGCTGTGGATACGGCCGGCCACGTCAGCATGGCGGCGCTGCTTGATATAGCAGCCAGGACAGATCTCTTCCTGTATGACCTGAAGATGATGGACTCAGACCTTCACCGTAAATGGACCGGGGCACCGAATGATAAGATTCTTCAAAACCTTACTGCGCTGGCTGAGACCGGAGCTGAGATAATCATCAGGATACCGCTGATGGGAGGGATCAATGACACTGAGGAAAATATTGAACTCACTGCACAGTTTGTTGCCGGACTCGCGGGAAAGAAGAAGGATGTAAATATTTTGCCTTACCACAGGATTGCGCAGAACAAGTATATGAAGCTAGGCAGATCTGAATCATTCGGGATGTTCGAAGAACCGGGCAAAGAGACGCTGGAAAGGGTTATCGGACAATTCGCTGAACATGGAATAAAAGCAACAGTCGGAGGCTAGACAAAGGCTACTTTTTGTACCTTGGGATGCCGATAAAGTAGAAAACTCACAAACATATGACCAGACTTAACCTTGCGGGAATCTTCCCCCCTCTGCCAACATCATTTGACGGTGAAGAAAACCTGCTGCCTGAAAAGATCAGGCTCAATATCAGCCGCCTGTCAGCTTATGAGCTCACAGGGTTCCTTATACTTGGATCAAACGGAGAACAGGTGATGCTCTCAGATAAAGAGAAATCTGAGGCCGTTGCTGCAGCCAGGGAGGCTTTGCCTCCTGGCAAGGTCTTATTGGCCGGCACCGGAGGACAGTCAACGAGGGAGACGATAAAAATCACCAGGGAGGCAGCCGCAGAGGGTGCCGACGGTGTTCTTGTGTTAAACCCATATTATTTCAAGGGCTCGATGACCCACGAGGCGCTGGTGAAACACTACTTCAGTGTAGCTGACGCCTCGCCCGTACCCGTCATTATTTATAATATGCCCGGAAATACCGGCATTGATATGACTGCTGCCATGGTGATTGAAATGGCATCCCATCCCAATATTATCGGGATGAAGGAGTCCGGAGGCAGTGTCGTAAAAATGGGTGAGGTGCTCAGAAGTGTAAAGACTGATTTTCAGGTTCTTGCAGGAGGAGCCGGGTTTCTTCTTCCGGCACTGGCAACAGGTGCTGTCGGAGGCATCCTGGCACTTGCAAATATTGCACCGGGCATTTGCCTGGATATTTACAGGTCATTTTCCAACGGTGATATTGATAATGCCAGGCTGTTGCAGCATAAGGTAATACCCCTTAACAATGCAGTCACAAATAGATGGGGCGTTCCGGCCCTGAAGGCAGCGATGGATCATCTCGGTCTCTACGGCGGCCCTGTGAGAAGGCCGTTGCTGCCCGTAAGCAATGATGTCAGGGAACAGCTCATAGGCCTCATCAATGATGTTGCCGCAAAAGTATAAGGGATAAAACTGCATTCAGGATGAAAGGAAGAAAGTTATTGATGATACCCGGCCCGATAGAATTTGAGCCGGCCGTAATGCAGGCCACAGCGATGGCTACAACCAGCCATGTGGCGCCTGACTTTATAGAAACATTCGGACACTCTCTTGAGATGATGAGAGATGTATGGTTATCACCGTCCGGCCAGCCTTTTATTATCGCCGGCACAGGAACTCTCGCCATGGATATGGCAGGGTCGAACCTGATTGAGCCCGGAGACAGAGCCCTTGTCATCTCGACAGGTTATTTCGGAGACAGGTATGCCGACTTGCTGAAACGATACGGTGCTGAGGTTACAGTGCTGAAAGCAGCCACGGGAGACGTGGTTGATATAAAGGAGGTTGAAAAAGAACTTAATAGTAAGAGCTACAAGCTTCTGACCTTCACTCATGTAGATACCTCTACCGCAGTGCGGGTCGATCCCCGGCCTCTGGGGCTGCTGGGGCAGAAGTACGGCGTTCTGACTATCCTCGACGGTGTATGCTCGGTGGCAGGTGAAGAGATAAGACAGGATGAGTGGATGTTAGATGTGGTCTTTACAGCCTCCCAAAAAGCTGTTGGTGTACCTCCGGGGCTTGCCCTGATGGTTGTTTCGGAACGGGCCGTCAATGCATGGCGCAGCCGTAAAACACCTGTTGGCAATTATTACTGTGACTGGAATAACTGGCTTCCTGTAATGAAAGCGTACGAGGAACGGCGGCCCTCATACTTCGGCACACCTGCAGTGAATCTGGTTAACGGCCTTGAAGTCAGCCTGGGGATTATTCTTAAGGAGGGGATGGAGGCCAGGTTCGGCCGTCACCGGCGTATCGGCAGATCATTCCGGACGGCCATGAGAGATCTCGGACTGAAGATGATACCAATTTCTGAAGAGATAAGCGCAGGAACACTCTCGGCACCTTATTATCCTGATGGCGTCAGGGGGGCGGAGTTCATGAGGGCCATTGCGGCATCGGACGTCATACTCGCCGGCGGCTTGCTACAGGGAATAAAAGACAGCTATTTCCGGGTAGGACATATGGGCTCGGTCACCGAAGGCGACATACTGACAACGGTGTCAGCCATAGAACATTGCCTTCAGAAATGCGGACATAATATTGTCAGGGGTATTGGACTCAGGGGCGCTGCAGGAGAACTGCAGTGAGAAACTCATCTGTTCGCGATCAGCAGAAAGAGGTTAAACTGCTTTGTAACTCCCCCCGCAATAACCTTATTCATAACAAAACACTGCCTGTGACTTATATTAACAAATCCCTGTCCTGCTATAATATGAGATAATTCGTCAGGATCGAAGCCGTTATGACCTGTAAATCCCTCGCCGTGAAACGAACCGTCCTCAGAATACAGATCTGCGATTGCAAGATAACCTCCCGGATTTAGCATTCCGTGGAACTTCCTGACAATATTGCCAATATCACTGATGTGATGGAGCACCATCTGACTGAAGATAAGATCAACCTTTGCCCCTGTATAATCATCATGTTCCAGATCAAACATCAGTGCTTTGAGGTTTTCCACTTTTGCTGCCATGATCTTTTCGTTCGTCACCTCCAGCATTCCCGTTGAATTGTCCATCAGGGTAATCTCCCTGAGATAGTCCTTCAGCAGGAAGCTTGTTATTCCTGTACCGGCACCGTATTCAATGGCTGTCATATCCTTCCTGACGGGAATATTACTGAGGAGTGCATCAGCGATAGCTTTTGAGCGTTCCCGGTACAGAGGATTATTATCCCATGAGGCTGCCTTAATATCAAATGAACTCATTGACTCTTTTTATTAGCAATTGGCAAATATACAATTTGATCGGCTCTTTTTCGGAGGGATGGCTTCAATACCCTTAACCCCGGCCGGTATAAGAATGACAAAATTAACCTTGATACGCTTTATTAATCTTAAATTTGCATTTCTAAAATGATATTATTACACACATGGGAAAAGAGACTGTAACAACCAAATGGCTTGAAAATATGGCTTTTGAGTCAGAAGTCAACGGCCACAAGATAGTGATTGATGCTGTTCCGGAGGTTGGCGGTGAGAACCGGGGGCCCAGACCCAAGCCTTTCATGCTGATGGCACTGGGCGGATGCACGGGCATGGACGTCATTTCAATGCTTAAGAAGATGAAAGTTGATGTCAAAAAGTTTAGTGTCACGGTAGAAGGCGACTTAACCGAAGAACATCCGAAGCATTTTTACAGGATGCATGTGATCTATGAGTTTACCGGAACAAACCTTCCGCTGGAAAAGCTTCAGAAGGCCGTTTCACTCTCAGATGAGAGGTACTGCGGAGTCAGTGCGGTTTACAGGAAGGCATTGGAGATGACAAGTGAAATAAGGATCATTGAGGCATAACAAGGGCGAATGCCGGTGTCCCTGATAGCCCCAAAGACAACTACCATGCTGCATGGCCGATAAAGAAAAGAAAAAGACAGGTTCCGGATTACGTGAACTGTTCAAGCTGTACAGCTTCCTGAGGCCGTACCGCTGGAGGTTTGCCCTTGGTCTCTCCTTTCTCCTGGTATCTACAGCCGCAAGCCTGATGTTCCCGAAGCTTCTCGGTGACATGGTTGACATGGGCAACAGTGGCAGGATACCGGAGGAGATAAACACTTCAGGATAAGCTGCGTGAATTTTGAACAGACCACAAGAACCTTCAAGATCGCTGTCAACAACCCTGACTTTTTCATGACGTTATGCTTCACTTAAACGGCCAAGAA
>JALOMM010000159.1 GCA_025455535.1 Bacteroidales bacterium
AGCTCCTTTTTTCAGCGATTCAAGAAGGAGCCTGTTGTCCCTGAGGGTGGTGAGTGCCCCGCTTATGGCTTCCGGCGTCATCTCACCCAGGACAATGCCGCATTTATAATTGTTCACCACTGCTGATACCTCAGGCAGAGGAGATACCACTACCGGTATGCCGGCTGCAATATAGTCAAACAGTTTATTGGGCAGACTGAACCGCTGGTTCAGACATGTATCAGTGTCGAGAGACAGCCCGGCGTCACAGCACATGGTGTAACTCATCATCTCTTCCCATGGCATCCTGGGGACAAGCTTCACCTTATCCTCCAGCCCCCTGTCAGAGACCCTCCTTCTGATATCTCCGATGATGTCCCCTGAGCCGATAATAAGAAGCCTGACACCGTCGGTCAGGGTCATGGCGTCAATAAGCTCTTCGGCGCCCCTGCCGGGATTTATTCCTGCACCCTGAAAAATCACCAGCAGATCATCTTCCCGGTTAAATATGTCGCGGCGGTTTGCAGGTATGATATGGTCAGCTGCAGGTGCAACGTTCCTTATCACTGCCGGGTTGACGCCATACTCCTCATTGTACAGGGAAGCAATCGATTCACTTACAGTCATCATATGCCTGACCTCAGGCAGCAGCCACTTCTCAAGCTGCTTCCATAACCGGTGCTTGAATTTCCTCTCCGGAAGGCCGTACTGACCCGTGAAGTATTCATGGGCGTCATAGACCAGGGGTTTCGAGAATAAGCGTGAGGCGGCAAAACAGGGCAGCAGGGTATCGAGGTCATTGGAAACATAGAGGTCAGCTTTCCTGAATAACAGCTGAAACATCAGCATCACATTGTATGATAAATACATAAGGGGACCTCTGCGGAAGGGTACATGGAGCCTGACAGCCTTACCGGGCATTATGGCTATCTCCGCGGCATCGGCCCCTTTTCTACCGACAAGGGTTACATCAAAACCCATCTCTGTCAGCAGTGCAGAGTGTTTTCTTACCCTCATATCGGTTGCCAGGTCGCTTATGACTGCTATCAAGGCCTTCATTAACAATTGATTGCGTAAACTAATACCTTGTTATGATTTGATTAGGGATCTGAAAGATACGAAAGAATTATTTTACTATGTTTGTGCTTGTTTTTCACGCACTGATGACGGCAACCACTGATAACAGAATTGTGCATCTGGTAAGCTTTAACGTTCCTTACCCGCCTGATTACGGAGGGGTGATGGATGTCTTCTACAAAATTGCATCGCTGAAACGGAAGGGCGTCGGGGTTATACTGCATTGCTTCTCTTACGGCCGTCCAAGGTCAAGAACACTTGAGAAGGAGTGCCTGCGGGTTTACTATTACAAGCGTGAGCTAAATCTCTTTTACCTTGTCAGACCCGATCCTTTTATAGTTCTTTCACGCAGCAACAGGGAGCTGTTGGCAAACCTGAAGGCTGATAATCATCCCATCATCTTTGAGGGTCTGCATACTACGCGCTACCTCGGCCACCCGTCACTGGCCAACCGGATGACGATGGTCAGGACACATAATATCGAGCATCTTTACTACGACAACCTGGCGCGTAACGAGAAAAATATATTCAGGAAGCTCTTCTTCCTCTCCGAGGCACACAAGCTTGAGCGATATGAGAAGCAGCTCTCGAAGGCTTCCCTCCTTCTTACAATATCACCCGGTGACACTGATTATTTCAGGTCAAAGTACGGCAAGGCACTGTTTGTTGGCCCGTTCCATCCTGCTGAGGAGTGCAGGTCACTTAGCGGCAAAGGCGATTATATTCTCCTGCACGGCGACTTTTCAACACCGGAAAACGATGCCGCAGCACTTTACCTTCTGCGTGAGGTAGCGCCACACTGGAAACACAAAACCATCATTGCAGGCAAAAGACCCTCTGAAGAGTTAAGAAAGGCTGCTGCCGGGTTCAGGCACGTAAGGGTAATACCCAATCCGTCAATAGCACAGATGTCAGAACTGATAATGAATTCTCATATATGCCTGCTTAACGCCTCACAACCCAGCGGAATGAAGCTTAAGCTTATCAATGCACTCTGTTCAGGGCGTCATGTTATCACTTCTGACCCGGTAGTGAACGGCACAAAACTGGCAAGCCTGTGCAATATTGCCGGTACACCCAGTGACTGGGTAAGACTTGCAGACACTCTTATGAATGAAGAATTCACCGGCGAGATGAAGGTGAAGCGTAACCTTCTCCTCGGTGAGGTGGCAGATAATAATGCCAATGTCAGTAAGATACTGGAGTCAATAAATTTTCATGACGGACTTACCTGAGTCACTCGTAGATCTTTCGTTTGTCAAGCTCACGCTGATAGGCGTTGGCGTACCTGTTATGCTCAGCCAGGGTACGTGAGAAATGGTGATAGCCTGAAAAGTCAGCTCTTGCGGCAAAATAAAGATAATCGTGCTTTTCAGCCCGGAGAACAGCCTCAATGCCAGCCTTTGTCGGACAACGGACTGGTCCCGGAGGCAAACCCCGGTACTTGTAGGTATTGTAAGGTGAATCTGTTTCCAGGTGTTCATACAGGACCCTGCGGATCGTAAAATCATTAAGGGCGAATTTGATTGTCGGACAGGCTTGCAGCGGGATCCCAAGCCTGAGTCTGTTCAGATAAACGCCTGCTATGCGTGGCTTCTCATCATCCTTCGCCACCTCATCATCAATTATTGAGGCAAGCGTTGAGACATCCACCGGGCTAAGTCCAAGGTCTTCAGCTGCAGCCTTGCGTTCATCATTCCAGTAAGATCTGAACTCTCTCAGCATCCTGGTGTAAAAACCCTCAGCATCTGTATTCCAGTAGAACTCGTAAGTATCGGGAATGAATACAGAAATAAGGGTCTCACGTGTAAAACCATCTGCCATATAGTTGTCTTCGTCATTGAAGAACTGTGCGAGCGAGGCGGAGTCAGCCGCCAGCTGACCTCCTACCCTTCCGGCAAGGTCGCCAAGTGTCCTGATGTTGTTGAATGTGACCCTCACCGGTGTCTGCTGTCCTGACCGTAGGATGTTCACAAGCCTGTTATTGCTCATGTCCGGTTCGAGCAGGTAAGACCCGGGTTTCAACGAGCGGTTGAATGATTTCAGCTTTGATGTTATGAGAAAGGTCTTTTCGCTTTTGAGCCCGCCGACACTTCTGACAGTGTCGAGAAAGTCATCTACCGACGAACCCGGCGGTACATATATCCTGACCGTACCGTCAATATCCAGGTTTGGCTTCAGTGCTACGGTCCAGATAACAAATGCGGCAGCCATCAGTATGGTGACTGCTGCAAGCAACAGATACATTATTATCCTCTTCATCAGATGCAAAAATAACAAGAAAGGGTTAATCAGCCATCGCTTCGAGAACCGGCCATCCCTTTTTAAGCTTCACTATGCGGCATCTGATCACTGGCGTATCCGGGAGAGTGTCAAGCAACAGGCTGTGAATGAAGCCGTTTTCGTCAAAGACCTCCGTAATAAAACCCTCCCCCGTTTCCGAGGCGACAGATGAGCCTACCGTCACTTTAATAACCTCTCCGGGAACATACCACGGATTGTCAGGTTCAATGGTCTTGTTCCTGTCATGACCGAATCTGATCACCCTGCCGGTGAACTCACTTCCCGGGTTGAACCCGTAATGGGAATAGTATCTTGTGTTTAGCAGATGTTCCCGGCCGTTTATATCGATGACAACATAGTATGTCTCATAATCGGTTCCGGATATTATTCTGTCAACCCTGAACCTGTACGTTCTTCCTTCCTCAAGGTCTTCAAGGTCATCCCTGGTCTTCGGAGGGGCAAAGAATATTTTTCCCTTTGAGATTCGCTCAACCCGAAGGCGCACTCTGCCGTCTGCTGCCATATTGCCTTTCAGCAGTGATACAGGCACGCTGAACACTCCGCCTTTAAAGTCCCTTACTTCAACATGATCATCCTCACCTGACCCGTTGTCTGTGACCGGCCCTCCGGCAAGCATGAAAAGGTAGCTCTCTCCCTCCCTGTAATACGGATGTTCAGGCTCAAGAAACACCTTGCCGCTGCAGTTGATCTTGTCAACTTTGCATGTTATCTCAGGTTTGGTTCCGAGATTATATTCTCCATAGCGTTCCATTGGAAGGAGATATTTTTTCCTGTCCGGACCTGCAAGTATCATATTCAACTCACCGCCCGGAAGAACAATACTCTTCACATTGGTGAAGCTGTAAGATTTGCCTTCTTCGAGCCTCATGATTACGGAATAAGATCAATAGAGTGGTCCGAATATCCGGGCCAGCGATTCCTTCTGCCGGTCTCGTCTGCGTCTTTTTTCCCAGTCACCGGCAGTAATCTCGGTACAACCTTTCATATCTTCGGAAAAGAGGGCTCCGAGTTGTTCAGCAAAACCATGATCATAAACCAGTGCCGTGACTTCAAAGTCAAGGTCAAAACTCCTTACATCAACATTGGGTGACCCGACTGAGGCAAAGATATTATCTACGAGCAGGTATTTTGAGTGTATAAATCCCTTCTCGAAGAGATATATTCTGACCCCTGCCTCAAGGAGCTCTGAAATATACGATCTTGTGTTCCATGTAGCTATGACAGAATCAGAATATCTTGGAAAGATCATCCTTACATCGACACCGCTGAGGGCAGCCGTCTTGAGGGCGGTGAGCATGCTCTCATCGGGGCTGAAGTATGGTGAAGTGAGATAAATTGATGACCGGGCGGTGGCTATAGCG
>JALOMM010000160.1 GCA_025455535.1 Bacteroidales bacterium
GCGAGATACCCGGAATCATGGAAGGGACAGGCAAACCCGAATATGCAAAGTGTGTTGCCATCTCGACAAAAGGTGCGCAGCGTGAGATGCTTCTCCCTTCACTGCTGGCCATAGCAGTTCCGCTGGTGACCGGTCTCACACTCGGTGTCGCCGGAGTGACAGGGTTGCTCGTCGGAGGGATGACTGCCGGTTTCACTCTCGCCAGCATGCTGAATAATGCCGGCGGTGCATGGGATAATGCCAAGAAATTCATTGAGAAGGGCAACTATGGCGGCAAGAAGAGCGAAGCTCACAAGGCCGGCGTGGTAGGTGACACCGTGGGTGATCCGTTCAAGGATACATCAGGTCCGTCACTCAATATCCTCATCAAGCTCATGTCAATGGTATCCGTGGTAATGGCGGGGCTGACAGTGACATGGAGCATCATCGGATAGTTTGTTACTGGAACAATGTAACGACGCCCAACTTGGGCGTCGTTACGTTTTAAGGCAAGAGAGAAGATGTTCATACCTGAGTTTAGCGATGTAATTGCTGCCGCGGAGGCGATAGCTCCCTTTGTGCACCGTACTCCTGTCATGACCTCGCGTCAGCTGGACAGTATTGCCGGGGCTCACCTCCTGTTCAAATGTGAGAACTTTCAGAAGGTAGGGGCTTTCAAGTTCAGGGGGGCCACCAATGCTGTCCTCAGGTTGAGTGATGAGGAGCGTCGTCGCGGTGTCGTCACCCATTCGTCGGGCAATCATGCTGCTGCGCTGGCTCATGCGGCCGTATCGAGGGGGGTGAGGGCCTATATCGTCATGCCCTCCACGGCGCCTGAGGTGAAGAAGAGGGCTGTCGCCGGGTACGGGGCTGAGATAACCTTCTGCGCACCTACCGCTGAGGCGAGGGAGGCCGCCGCCGCCGAAGTCATCCGGCGTACCGGCGCCACACTGATACATCCTTATGACAACTTTAATATCATCGCCGGGCAGGGCACGGCGGCGCTGGAGCTGCTGACAGACCACCCGTCGCCTGACGCCGTGCTGGCACCTGTCGGCGGCGGCGGCCTCCTCAGCGGCACTGCCATCTCTGCCCGCCACCTGGCACCGTCGATAAAAATATATGGCACGGAACCAATCCTTGCCGATGACGCCGCAAGATCATTCCACACCCGTACGCTGCAGCCACCACTGCCTCCGCGAACAATCGCAGACGGACTCCTGACATCACTGAGCGAAAGAACCTACGCCATCATAAGCAAAAATGTTGATGATATCCTGACAGTCAGTGAGGAGGCTATCGTCGAAGCCATGCAGCTGGCATGGGAGAGGATGAAGATTATCATCGAACCCTCTTCGGCAGTGCCCCTGGCTGCCGTCCTTGGCAACAAGAGCCTCTTTGCCGGTAAAACAGTGGCGATAATTATTTCCGGGGGGAATGTTGACCTGACGAAGCTGCCTTTCGGTCAGCACGCCTGAAGTAGGCTATGATCGGATAGTGATCGGAATACCTGACCTTGACGATGTCAAAGTCATTGCATTCAATCTCTTCGTTGTACAGTATGTAGTCAATCCTGTTCGGAGGATACTTGCCGCGGTAGGTGAAGCCCGCACCATAGCCTGCCTCCACAAAGGCATCCTTGAGACCACGCCTCATCTTGCGGTAGGTGTATGATACCGGAGTGTCGTTGAAGTCACCGGCAACAATAACAGGGTATGGCGAGGTGGTTATATGCTGCTTCACCCTGTCTGCCTGGAGTGAACGGCTGGCAAAACCGTTGATAAGGCTCTTGTATATCTCCCTTACATTGCTCATCGAGCCCTCCTGTACCTCACCCGTTATTTCAGTCAGAAGGTTGCCCTCCACACGCCTGAGCCTGAACGACTGAAGGTGATTGTTGTAGATCCTGAAGGTGTCGGCGTCAACGACAATATCTGTAAAGATGGTCAGTGATGATGATCCGGGATGCACTATATCGCCTCTTCTTACTATAGGATAACGTGTGATGGTGGCTATCCCGTAATGACTTGATGACCCGCTCTTTATAAGCTTAAAGTGGGTGTGCACCCTTCCCCCGAGACCCTCTTTAAGCTTTTGTTCGCCGGCCCACGGACTACCCTTGACGAAATATTCCTGAAGACATATTATTCCCGGCTCCTCCTTCCTCAGGAGCTGTAACATCTTCCGGTATGAGTCCCTCTGGCTCTCCTCGTAAAAGTTGAACAGCCGTATGTTATAGCTTATCACCTTGAGGTCATGATGCTCCTCGGAGCCATGGTTGGTGAACCTGATGAAATTGTGCAGAGGTGGCCAAATCCTACAGCGATAAGAAATAATGATATCAGCCCGTACCATTTTCTGAATATCAACCAGATCAGCGCCATGACAATATTTGCTGCCACGAGATAGGGATAAGCCAGGCCGAAGAGAGAGGGGATAGCTGTGGCCGAGGGGTTGATATATACTGAGAGGTAGGCAAGAACCAGAGCTGCGGCAAGAATGATGTTCACCGACAGAAGGATATTGCGCGAAAAGCGCTTTATCCCGCTACTTCTTCTGCTGACTCTCGCTGAAGAGGATCTCTTTTTCTTCTCTTGTGAGACTGTCATAACCGCCCTTTGAGATCTTGTCAAGTATATGATCTATTGCCTTTTGTCTTTCGGCCCTGATCTTGTTGTAGTCGTAGTCTGTCTTTGGTTTCTTGTATGTCACCTTCATCCGCCTCCCCGGCCTGAAGATTGTCACAAAGAAGTCAATGATACTGTTGAGCCACGCCCCTATATCTTTTCCGTTCTTCAGCCCGTAGCCGTAGGCCAGTCCCATCAGTGCCCCTCCTATGTGTGCTATCTTGCCTCCGGTGTTGACCGAGAAGTCAAAGACCGAGGTTATCAGGAATGTGATAAGTGCGAGATACTTGAGTTTTATCCTTCCCAGGAAGAGGAGATGGAGCTCCATCTCAGGAAGGTAGACAGCAGTGGCTATCACCAGGGCCATCACGGAGGCGGATGCTCCGGCAAATGCGGGAAACAGGTTAAAGATGGTTATATAAAGCAATGCCCCTGCCAGTCCCCCCATGATGTACAGTGACACAACCTTCCTCTGGTCGAGATAACTCATGAAAATCTTTCCGAACCACCATAGCCACAGCATGTTGAAGAGGAGATGAATGAATCCCTGGTGCAGGAACATATATGTGACAGGGGTCCACGGTTTTGTTGCCAGCGCCCCGACGGAGGCAGGAACGGCAAGATAAGAGATGACTGTTGCTGCCAGTTCGGGGCTTGATGCCAGGACACTGATCATCTCGAGTATCTTTATGATCAGGAATATGCCGGCGTTGACAAAGATGAGCCTCGTGAGGCTGGTCCCGTGTCTGAATGATGCCTTTATCTCGTCCCAGATACCCATCAGTAAAGTGTTTTGGTTGTCTTGCGCCAGTATCGTATCAGGAGGTACCCGAATATCATCCCGCCAAGATGTGCGGCATGTGCTATGTTGCTGCCCGGGCTTGTCACAGCGAGATAGAGCTCAATGGCACCGTAAGCCAGGACAAAGTATTTTGCCTTGATAGGGATGGGAGGGAAGATAAGCATCAGCTGCGTGTTGGGGAAGAGCATGCCAAAGGCAAGCAGAACCCCGAAGACAGCGCCTGAAGCACCTACTGTCGGAGTATTGAGTATGGTATTCAGTGTCTGGGCTGCATCAACGGTATAGACCTTGCCTGATCTTAATACTTCCAGCCCTGAGTCATAAATATGCTGAAGCTCTTCAGGACTGAGTGCAGCCATTGACCTGGTGTACTGAATCCACATGACCATCTCATGAGTGAAGGCTGCGCCGAGGCCTGTGATGAGGTAATAGATCAGAAACCGCTGCGGACCCCATACTCTCTCGAGCACACCCCCGAACATAAAGAGGGCAAACATATTAAAGAAAAGGTGTATGAGCCCGCCGTGCATGAACATATGAGACACTATCTGCCATGACCTGAAGTGGTCAGATTCAGGGAAATAGAGCCCGAGGATGCTGTTAAGATCCGTTCCCCAGACAGCCTTGAGGGCAAACGTGAGGAGCAGCATTACGATGTTCAGAATAATAATATTTTTTACTATCGGCGGAAGGCCTGCAAATCCATTGTTCATCTCTGTTTTTCTATAGTTTCTGAGTTTTCAAATTTAGCCATTCTGAACGATAATCAGCCGAATCTTCTGTCAAGCTCTTCCAGGGTTATGATGTTCATCACTGTCCGCCCTGTGGGTGAATAGTTTGGCATTGAGCAGGCGAACAGCTGGTCAAACAGTTCCTCCATCTCATCATGTGTCAGCGGCATGCCGTAGGGTATGGCTGACGCTTTTGCCATCGACAGGGCTACCCTCTCCCGGGCCCCTATTGACGGATCGTTCAGCGTCTGTTTATATTCTGTTATCAGTATCTCAAGCATGGCCAGCGGGCTCACGTTGCGGCTGTCGGCCGGATGAGCGGTTATTGTGACCATGTTGTCAGCGCTGCTCTCCACCTCGAAACCAAGTGTCCTGATATCTTCTTTTATCTCCTCAATGATAACAATGTCAGCCGGATTTAGTTCTGTCTCCACCGGGAAGAGCGACACCTGCGCAGGCACCGGGCCGTCACCAAGCGATGACAGGTATTTCTCATACAGCACCCGCTCGTGTGCTCTCCGCTGGTCGATCATCATTATCCCTGAAATGACGGGGCACATGACATACCTGTTCTTGATCTGGAAGAAGCGGCGCTGGCTCCCTGAAGGTGAAGGCATTCCCTCTTTGCCTGCAGCCTCGCTGCTCCGCGCCGTAACGGTAAAGAGCGACTCCCATCCGCGTGCCGCACCATGCTCATGATCGCCCTTCCATTTTGTCTCCGGCCGGTTGTATTCAGTTCCCCGGAAAGGATTGAAGCTCTGGTCAACCTCGATACGGGGTGTCTGCGGTGCCGGCATGTCGCCTGTGATGACGGGTATCTCAACGGCACCTTCAGGACCGAAGTCGAGTGACGGCACCACATTGAACCTCCCCAGCGCTTCACGTACTGAAGCGAGCATTATCTGCCATACCGATCTCTCATCCTCGAACTTTACCTCCGTCTTTGTTGGGTGTATGTTAACGTCTATGGTTGACGGGTCGGCTGTCATGAACAGGAAATATGAGGGCACTGACTCTGGTGGCAGTATCCCCTGGTAAGCCTCCATCACGGCACGGTGGAGGTAGGGGTGCCGGATGAACCTGTTGTTGATGAAGAAGAACTGTTCTCCGGGTGACCGCCGTGCGTTCTCCGGCTTGCCGGCAAAGCCTGCGATGCTGACTATCGAGGTGGTGGTCTCCACCGTCACCAGGTTCTGGTTATAGTGCTTCCCGAAGAGAGCCACTATACGCTGCCTGTGGTTTGATGCAGGCAGACGGTATATATCCTGGTCATTGTGTATTAGTGTGAGTCTTATCCCGGGATGAGCCAGTGACACGCGCTGGAACTCTGTTATGATGTGTCTCAGTTCCGTGTTGTCTGTCTTGAGGAATTTGCGGCGTGCAGGTACGTTATAAAAGAGGTTTTTTACACTGAACACCGATCCTGTTGCGCAGGAGCAGGGCTCCTGTCTTGTCACCCTTGAGTTGCTGATCTCGACAAGTGTACCCTCCTCATCCTCCTCTCTTCTGGTGCGCAGTTCAGTCATCGACACTGCTGCCACAGAGGCAAGCGCCTCGCCCCGGAATCCTTTTGTGGTGATGGAAAAGAGATCGTCGGCAGACGATATCTTTGATGTTGCGTGCCTCTCGAATGCCAGCCGGGCATCGGTCTCGCTCATGCCGCTGCCGTTGTCTATGACCTGTACCAGGGTGCGGCCGGCATCCTTTATTACTATTGTTATCTCAGAAGCACCTGCGTCGACCGCATTCTCAGCAAGCTCCTTCACCACCGAGGCAGGGCGCTGAATCACCTCACCGGCTGCTATCTGGTTGGCAACGGAGTCGGGCAGAAGCCTGATAATATCACTCATCTTATGAAAGGCATTAGAAAAACAAATAGAAATATGTAATGAGGACGAGTATCAGGACAATGACAATCAGCCTTATCATGTTATGCCTCTCGACTTTCTCCCTCTGCCTGGGGAAGTAATTCTTCATTGACCCCCTCATGATCCTGCTCCTGTAGGGTGTGGAGTGTGCTCCCTGCTCCCCGCTCCCTGCACCCTGCTCCCCGTTCATGGTTCTTCTCGCCTCCCTCTCCTCTTTCTTCGGATCATAGTAGCGTGGAGCATAGTTGAATCCCCGTGGCTTATTCTGCTTGAAGAAATTCGGTATTGCCATCCTTCATTTTTTGCAAAAATACTAAGAAAAAGGGAGTTTTTAAGTGAGCAGTCAACTACCCCGGTATGTTGAAATTGTAAAGCTCAGATGAGTCTTGTATGAAAGAGAACCAAAAAAGGTCGGTACAATTGTTTAACTTTGGACCGTTTAAGCCTTAAACCTCGAATGAAGATACTCGTCACCTATGCCAGTCGCACAGGCGCAACAGCCGCGGTTGCCGCGAGGGTAGGGCGTGTCCTGACAGGTCTGGGGGAGGATGTCACCGTCACTCCGATGAGTGATGTGAAAGGGCTGAAGAGATTTGATGCAGTCGTTGCCGGCAGTTCAGTTCAGAGCGGATTATGGCTTCCCGAGGCCATGGAGTTCATCAGAAGGCACCACGACATTTTGCAGCATAAGCCCTTTGCCATTTTCAGTGTCTCGTTCACTCCCAGGGAGGAGCAGGGGGTGGAATACCGGATGGCAATCATGCAATGGACAGCGCCTGTCAGGGCTCTGGCACATCCTGTCAGTGAGGCTTTCTTTGCGACTGAATCGGGTGACGACAGCAACACCAAGCCCGGTGCCAGGTCACGTTTCAAGCTCGGTGTTCTTCTTGGGATATTGAAGGAGCGTGACAACCGTCAGCTTGATCTGGTTGTGCCATGGGTTGTGAAGCTTCATGAGAAGCTGAGATAGCAAGTCAGTTTTTCATACCCACAACGGAACGGGGGATATCATCCAGAGCACTATTGACTGGACAAGCATATCTTTCCTGACGGTTTTTCTTCTGACGATCATATAGATCATGAGGGCGAGGGCAAGGATGTCGCCGTACCAGACCATTGTGGTACCCAATGGCATGCCCTGTGACTCGAGCATATTGGCAATGAAGACCGTCGAATAGATATATCCGGCTATTTCGTTTGCCAGCCAGTGGCTGTCGTCGCTTATCATCGGGAAGTACCAGGCTGAGCCGATATAAAAGAGTGACCCTGCCAGCATGGTATATCTGAACCATGGCATCATGTCGAGCATAGGGTTAAAGACAGCGCAGACAGCGAAGATGATGAATGCCACCCTCTGAAAGATTACCTTATTCATGACTTATATTTTTTAATGCAGCATACCAAAATAAGAAAAAAAACTTGACAATTATTTCGAAATAATATAAATTTGATATGCTGCATTTCTAAAAATATTTACATGGTTAATTGGGTGCATACATCCCGAAGCATGTATTTGTCTATGCATTTCTATGTGCTGGCTGGATG
>JALOMM010000161.1 GCA_025455535.1 Bacteroidales bacterium
CTCCCGATATCATCAGCGGACTTATTTTGCCTGCAATCCAGTCTGTGATGTTATCCATCCTTGCATTAACAAGAAAGTTTTGATCAAGGAGGGTGAAGCTGAGGTTGCTGGCGGTCAGGTCTTTATTGATGACGACAGAGCCGTTAACATTGGTAAACGGGAGCCCTGATGCAGCAAATGTGGCCCCGAAATCACTGAATGTAAGGGATAACTCAGGGTCAAGCGACGGGAGTGAGGCCACAAGATGCCTTAGGCTGTCAGGCAGAACCCCTGACATCTTTATGTTGCCTCTGACTGATCCTGTCTGGTTGCGGATGAAGTCAGTACCGAACACCTTACGCAGGTCATTGAAGTCGATATCACCGATGACCAGGAGATAGATATTGGGCCTGGAGGGATTACTCATTCTGAATTTTGCTGAGAGCCTGGCAGACCCGTATGTTGCAGACAGGGTGTCGACTGAAAGCAGAAAGGTCTCCGGTCTGCCGGTCTGACCGGTTGTCATTCCTCCGGAAAAAGAAAGATTGTTCACATCCAAACCGGTCGATGTGTGGCTCATGCGGCCCCCTGTAAGGCTATAAGCCAGATCGATACGCGGCGAGCCCGCATCACCGTAAGGTCCGGATATTTTGCATCTGAGGTCAACTATCCCGGATGGACTGAACCCTCCGGTCAATAACCTCCATTTATCGGGCAACCCCTTTACCAGAGAAGCCACATCAATCTTCTTTCCTTCGATATGGAGGTCGAGACTGGTGTTGGAATAATTTACCATCCCCCCTGCCTCGAAGCTCAGCCCCCCGAGATCAAGTGAGCCTTTTGCTATTGAAAGAGAGTTCCCTGACTTGCGTATTCTGACCGAAGCCTCTGCCGGGATGCCGGCAAAGTGCATTCCGTAAATATCAAGTGATGATAATGAGGCAGCCAGTGTACTGTTAAGGAATATACCCGTCCTGAAAATTTCACCTGAGAGGGAAGCCTCACTGATGAGGCCTTCAATTCTTACGTTTGAGCTCCTGTCGTGCCAGACAGTCTCTATCCCTTTGATATTTATATTTTTAAGATCTATATTCTTTCCCCCTTCAGACTCTCTGGAAAAGACTTCATAATTTACATCCCCTCTCCTGTCTCTGAGCAGGGTCAGCTCTCCCTCCCTGGCAGTAACGGAACGGATTGATACCGTTCCGGTGAGCAATGAAGGTATAGCTGCCGTAAGTGACAGCGAGGAGGCAAAGAGCAGGGTATCATTATCCTCGTCTGCAAATTGTGCTTTATTATAGTAAGGGGATGGTTCAATCAGCAGGTCACTGAACCTGACAGTGATACCAGGGAAGGATTCAAATACTGTTACCCTGATTGTGCCGTATGATATCTTTGTGTTTATCGTCTCATTGATCTTTTCCACAAATGCTGAAGCAAGCCTGTCCCGCCTCAGATATGCATAGAGAGTCAGGGATATCACTCCAAGTAAAAACACCCCTGCAATTGTAAGCACAATGTTTTTCAGCAGTTTCATCCCGCCAGAGATAATAAACGGTTATTTCTTGCTTTTCTTCAGCAGGAACGAAAGGTCATCGCCGGGCCTGACCTCCTGAGGCTCAAGGCCGTACCTGAAGATACGGGCGTTTCGCGGTCCGATGAGCGACAGTTTTTCATCCTCCAGCAGAAACATTGTGCCCTCCCGCAGTCCCGCAACGAAAATTTCCCTGTTGACCTCGATGAACTCAAGGATACGCTGCTCGCGTGTCTCTCCGGCATGACCCGCCGGGTTGGCATCAAGATAATGCGGATTGATCTGAAAGGGGATAAGATCAAATGCACGGAAGGAGGAGGGCTGCGTTACAGGCATGTCATTCGTAGTCATGATAGTCGGACATGTAACGTTCGACCCTGCGCTCCAGCCTATGTATGGCGTGCCTGCAAGTACTCTTTTCCTGATCGGAGCAATTAATCCGTTCCTTCTCAGAAGGTCCAGAAGCATCCAGGTGTTTCCTCCTCCCACAACAATGGCAGGTGCTTCCATAACCGCCTTTACCGGGTCTGCAAACCGGTGAATCGAAACGACGTCATGACCTACCTCCCTGAAGCGATCACTCACTTTCCTTTCATAGTCATCATATGAAAAGGTGACAGCAGCGTAGGGAATAAACAGTGCCTTTGTCTTACTGATGCCCAGGAAGTTACGGATGTTGTTCTTGGGATAGTCAAGATATGCCTCTCCTGCATTGGTGGAATTACTGATAAGAAGAAGTCTCATTTCTGCATAGTTTAATAGTAATACTTTCAACAGGCCGTTTATTACGGCGCCGCGTAAAGATAAGGAAAAAAAAAGAGGCCGCACCCTGGCAGGAACGGCCTTTACATGTTGTACCTGTTATGTCAGTTATTGAATGTCAGGGCTATGCCAACCTCGAAGGGATAAAGCTCAGGCCCAAATCCCTTCTCAAACATTGGTGAGAAATAGGCTGTCCCGTAGACATGGAACATTTCATACCCTACCCGTGCGGTTGCTCCGTATCTCAGCAGGTTCAGGCTGAAGTCATCCTTGTTCTCAAACTTCTTCTTGTCCGGGTCGTAGTAAACCATCTTGGTATTTGACCCGAGCTTAATCGCTCCGATAAATCCGGCGCCGATATTTATTGTCCGGCGGCCTGATACAGGTATCTGTCCTTCCAGGATAATCGGCAACACAGCATAAGTGGTGTTAAGCTTGGTCTTTTCGAAACGGATACCGTCAGGCGGATATACGGGTATCACGTACCCTTCGTCATCAGTGGCGATATTGTTATTGTTGTCGAAGTGGTAATCGCTCCAGTTGATCCCTATTGCAGCCACCAGTCCGAAATGAGGCGTGAAGGCCAGGCTGACATTGGGGAAGATAATGTTGAACGTGGTTGATTTGGCGGTGTTAAGATTCATGTAGCTCTCTGAAGGATCAAGGGATGTAGTCCAGAAGTCAGACATATAGCCGTTGAATGCGAACTCAATACCTCCGAGATGTCCCTTGAAGGAACGCTTCCCGGGCTTATCTGATCTGTCATCATAACACTCTCCGATATGGATTTCAGTGTCACCGTCCTCCTCTATTATCCTGACACCTCTCTTCCCTATTCTTACTATTGTCTCATTCCCTTTTTCTTCTACGGTGACAATGTCGCCGACATTGACGGTCGATGTTTCTTCTGATGGAAGTTCCTCATCTTCAATAACGGCGACCTCCTCCTGGGGCAGTTGCAGTGTGTCAGGAACGGCAGGCTCTCCCCCCTTCTGCTCGAGTTCCTCAAGGGTCTTGACCTTCTGTTCCTTCTCCTGTGCCTGCGAGGGCAGGATCAGTGCCAGGACAACAATTAATGCTAAAACTATTCTTTTCATGGCGAAATGTGTTTATGATTCTATTCTGTGACGATCAGCTAAGGTCAAAAGTTACAGTCACTGGTTACTTTTTTTTACTGGCGACGAAAAGGTCAGCAGTCCTGAGCTGAAACTTACGGCTACCGGCTCTCCCTGGTCAGTGGAGACTTTTTCAAGCTCCATCTCCCACCCCAGTATGGTATTTACACCTTTTACCAGGGAGCCTGCAATACCATAGCCGTCAACAGGCTTATCCTCCTTTGTCCTTGACTTTGATAATCCTGCAATGCTGTTGACTATCCAGTTGCGCTCGGCCACAGGCCCGGCAGGGGACGGTATATTTCTGACTGGCAGGGGAATGAGGTCTTTTGCACCAATCCCGGAGACAATCACCGGAGTCTCAGCCACCACCCCGGCTTCCAGGGGTCTGTCCCTGTTAATCACTTCATTTTCTGAGGGAGCAATCATAGCCTCAGCCTCAGCTGTCACCGGCTGAATTTTACCTGCAGCCCTCTCAACGGGCCACTGCATTACAGGGGCGACAGGCGGCGTAATGTCAGCTGTCACTGTTACGCCCGGAAGCACCAGCGGTGTGAGCTCTGTCGCATGATATTCAGCCACGGGCCTGAGGGTAATGATTGTGAGAACAGCGGCAGCAGCAGCAATGGTATAAATGAGGGTGCGCCTGACAGCCTTCTCTTCCGGCGTTGACCTGAGTAGTCTGTTTCGGCCCTCCCATCTCTCTGTTCCGGGTTTAAGCCTCAGCCTCCTGAAGCTCTCTGCTAAGGCTCTTTTTTCACTGTCAGCGGCAATCACTGATTCCACTTCAGAGAGGCTCTCTCCCGTGAGAGCGCCTTCTGCCCATGCAGCCGCCAGGAGGCTGAACTGGTCATCAGTGAGGTCATGCGGCGATCGTAACAGATTTCCCTGTCGGGGGAAAATGTCATCTGGCGGAACCAGGCGCGGAAAATCATTATCGCTTTTCATTGCCAGACGGATGTTTTTACAAGATAAGCCCTCAGGGCTGTTCGTCCCCTGAAAATATAGGTTTTCACCTGTGACTCAGTGAGTCCGGTTATCTCACCTATCTCCTGATAACTGTAGCCCTCATAGTCACGGAGGAGAATCACCGACCGCTGCACTGCCGGAAGCCTGTCAAGGGCATGATGAAGCACCTCGTTCAGATCGGTGCTGTTATCCTCGGCATAAAGTGATGCATCGTCATAAAACTCAACCGCCACAAGCCTCGAGTCTTTCCTGATAACATCGATCATCCTGTTGTAGGCTGATGTGAAAAGCCATGACTT
>JALOMM010000162.1 GCA_025455535.1 Bacteroidales bacterium
AAAGGATTCGGATTCATCAAGGATGCCAACTCATCAAAAGAGTATTTTGTACATTCATCAGGTCTTAAAGACAGGATCCGTGAGAATGACGAAGTAACGTTTGATCTGCAGGAAGGAAAAAAAGGTTTAAATGCCGTTAATGTAAGACTTGCATAGTTAACAACATACAGCAATTAATGACCTGAGTCCCGCCATCCGGCGGGACTTTTTTTTTTTACCCTGCCGCCTGCCTCCCTGCTACAATCACAAAGCCGTGATCTGTTTCACCGGGAGTCCTGATTCCGTTATGATCCTTGGAATGATGGCTTCCCATCCGAGCGACATTATATGCATGCCGTTTATCCCCTGTTTCTTCTTTATTGCCTCTGTCAGCTCGAGGGCAATCCGGAGACCCTCCTCAGGCGCCGCTTCTCCGGCCCGTTTCATCCTATCAAGGATCGTGGCGGGTATGGTGACACCCGGTACCTTTGTATGAAGATACTCGGCCACCCTGTAGCTCTTCAGGGGTGCAATTCCGATCAGGATGTACACCTTGCCGAGGATGTTTCTCTTGTCGAGCGCCTCCAGCCAGGGGTCAAGCCTCTCAGGCTCAAAGATCAGGTTGGTCTGCATAAACTGTGCTCCGGCATTGACTTTCTTATGGTCTCTCAGTGCCTGCAGGTGAGGCTCTGAGGCAAACGGTGAAGTGGCTGCACCGAGAAACAGCTTCGGAGGCTTCTTCATCTTCCTCCCGTCGAGGTATATCCCCTCGTCGCGCATCCGCCTCAGTATCCACAACATCTGTATTGAATCAATATCAAGCATGTTCATGTTGCTCATCGGTGAAGGACCTACCCTTGAACTGTCACCCGTGAGACAAAGGACATTATATATACCAAGGGCGTTTAGGCCTATAGCGTCGGCCTGCAGGCCTGTTCTGGTTGTGTCACGGGCGGAGATCTGAAACACCGGTTCAGCCTTGCACTCAACAGCTACCCTGCTGCAGGCGATGCTTGACATTCTTGGCCTCGCAGAAGAGGAATCGGTAAAGTTTATGGCTGTCACAAAGGGCTTAACGAGCTCAATGTCTTTAATCAGTTTTTCACTGTCAGCACTGAGCGGAGGAGTGACTTCTGTCGCAATGACAAACCTGCCGCTCCGGAGCTCTCTCTCGAGTTCCGAGACCGGCTCATCATACAGGGGGGCATGATAGTCAGCATCTCCCTGCCACCATGCAGGCTGGCGTATTGTCTTAAAAACCCCGTCCCAGACCTTCTCTTTCTTCTCCCGGTCTTTCGAGAACATTGCACCAAGAAAGGTCATCGTCCCCGTCTTGCGGATAAGGCTGACAACCTCACCCCATGTTTCAGTACCGGCTTTTTGCCAGTCGAGAGGAGGGAGGACCTCCAGCAGCATCTCCTCCCTGCCAAGCTTCTCTGCCCTCCGGTATATCCGGTTCCAGATGCAGTGACGGGTTTCGTCGATGTAACATCTCAGTTCAGGTGTGGTGCCTCCGCAGGGGCCGTTTCTCATCCCCTTGGGGCACTCCATCGGACAGATAAAGGCAGTCTCCTGTAACAGGCAGTTACCGCACATGCGGCATCCGAAGAGTGGTCCCTTGACCAGGAGCTCCGTCCTTGCCAGTACTCTTTTCGCTGCCCGTTCCTTCCTGAAAGGATAAAATGCAGGCTGCCACCTCCCTGACGGTTTTATTGCTGACATAAGCGGTGCAATGGAATTATAATTTGATTTATAAGGATTTAAGAGTGTTCTGATAATATTCTACAAAACGGATAGCCCACGGGTCTCTCCCCAGGACAAGGTCAGTGGCGAGCAGAGATGTTGTGATATGTTCAGGATTCGCTATCGGACAGGTTAGTCCGTTATATATAGCCAGCGTTGTAAATGCAGCGTTGAGTGCCTCCCTGTTCGGCAGCCCGAATGAGATATTGCTTGCCCCCATGGTAATATTCAGCCCCAGTTTCTGCCTCACCAGGCTGATGGTCTTCAGGGTGACGAGACAGGCATCCTGGTCAGCACTCACCGCCATAGCCAGGGGGTCAATGATCACGTCTTCCTCCCTGATACCCTCTTTTATTGCCCTCCCGACGATCTTTTCAGCAATGGCAAGCCTTTTCTCCGGATCATGTGTGATGCCCTCATCATCCATTACCAGGGCTATAACAGCTGAACCAAATTCCCTGGCAATTGGAAGGATTGCCCTGAGAGAGCGTTCTTCACCGTTGACTGAGTTGATGATGCACTTCCCTTTTGCTGCACGCAGCGCAGCCTCGATGGCGCGGGGGTTGGGCGAATCGAGGCATAACGGAATATCGAATTTGTCCTGCAGCGCCATGACAGTCTCCGGCAGCAATTTCACATCATCAACCCCCGGATATCCCACATTGACATCGAGAATCTCTGCTCCGGAGGCAATCTGTGAGGCTGCGAGCTGAAGGACATAGTCAAAACTACCCGCCTGCAGTGTGCTGATAAGCTTCTTTCTCCTGGTGGGGTTGATGCTCTCGCCAATTATCCTTACCGGTCCTTCGGTGTCAATGATGACTTCTGCATAGCTGCCTGATAATACTGTCTTCATAGCTTCAGTTTCCGGCAAGGGTTTTCAGGTAATTCACTGCCTCCTGCCCGTTTGGGGAATAAAAATCTGCACCTATCCTGTCACAGAAATCCTGTGTTACAGGCGCGCCGCCAATGAGTATCCTGGTCGAAGGTGAAACCGCCCTGATATCTTCAACCGTCTGTTTCATGTTCTCCATGGTGGTGGTCAGCAGGGCTGACAACCCAATGACCGCGCCGGGATGATTTTCAAGTGTCTCAATAAAACGGTCCGATCCTGCATCGACGCCAAGGTCTACAACCTGCCAGCCGCCTCCTTCGACCATCATTGACACGAGGTTCTTTCCTATGTCATGCAGATCGCCCCTGACAGTGCCAATGATGAACGTACCGTTCGACCTTAAAGCCCCTGATGCGAAAAATGGTTTCAACAAGACCATTGATGCTCCCATGGCTTTGGCAGAGAGAAGCATCTGGGGAACAAATATCTGTCTGTCGGAAAATTTCTTTCCCACTTTTGCCATTGCCGGTATAAGAGCTTCCTCAAGTATTTGCTGTGGCCCAAGTCCGGCATCCAGAGCCATTGCAGTAATCTCATATGCACCGTCGTGGTCTCTAAGCTGTGGCGGGTAGGGTGACTTCCTGTCCACCTTGCCAAGTTCGACAGCGTTATGCAGCATTTCCAAAAGATCCTCCATGTTTGATTCAGGCTTCCTTTATTCCTTCAAAGATATTTCATGGAACTCAAAGTAGCTACTCCAAATTAAACAGATTTGAGGCTATCCATGCAATTCCCATACACTGTCTTGAAATTTTGGCTACGTTTACGACACAAAACAGTGGTATGAAAAGGATCATATTTGTACTCGCAGCAGTAATCCTTCTTTCCGGTCAGTCTCACGGAAGGGTAATCGCCGACAGCACTGATGTCTACCTTATAACATGTGCTCCGGGAACGGAAAGTTACTCCATTTATGGCCATACGGCGCTCCGTATCGTCATCCGCGGGCAGGATTTTGACATGGCATACAACTGGGGCATATTCGACTTCTCGACACCCAACTTCACCTACCGTTTTGCAAAGGGAAGGCTTGACTATATGCTGGGGGCATACAGCTATGAACGGTTTGTGAATGAGTACATATCTGAAGGAAGATCAGTATGGTCACAGCAGGTAAATCTTACCTCTGCAGAAAAGGAAAGGCTCTTTGTACTGATAAATGAGAACCTGAAGCCTGAGAATATTAAATACCGATACGATTTTTTCTTTGACAACTGTGCCACGCGTGTCCGCGACATACTGGCAGCCTCCGCAACAGATACCGTGGTCTTTCCGGAGAAGGAGAGAAGGGAGAGGCTGAGCTTCAGGGAGCTGATAGACCCGCTCCAGAAGGTGCTGCCGTGGCTCGACTTCGGGGCAGATATGCTTCTGGGACTGCAGGCTGACCGTAAAGCTACGACTGCCGATGAGATGTTCCTGCCTCTCTTCCTTAAAGAGAACCTTGCGTCTTCTTCAATTATACATGACGGCATCAGTGAACCGCTGCTGGGAGATGTAATGACAGTTGCTGATTTCCCGGCATCGCCTGTCAGGAAGCTGAGAACATTAATGCCGCAGATTGTATTCTATGCTATGCTTCTCTTTGTTATCATGGTCACGTTTGTGCTGGGATGGCCCTTGCTGGGCAGATTTACCGATATCATTCTGTATATTGTCTATTCATTCATCGCTGTCATATTTGTTTTCACCAATTTCTTCTCGGAGCACGATGCACTTCACTTCAATCTGATGATACTTGGAATAAATCCGCTCATCCCTGTTCTGCTTGTTTATATTCTGATACAGCGGCAGGCGGTTTACCTGAGCAGGATTGCACTTTCAATGTCAGTGCTTTGGATCCCTGCCTCCCTGATTGCTGGACAGGGCATTAATCCTGCACTTATTCCACTGGTTCTCATTATCATGGTCAGACTCTTCAGGCATTGTGAGTTCGGGAAGACGCTTTAACACTTCTTTAACAACATTTAACACCTTTTTTCGATATCAGAGGTGATCTTTGCGCATGCTTTT
>JALOMM010000163.1 GCA_025455535.1 Bacteroidales bacterium
CGGGGGAAAGATAGTATTCTTCAACAGGCCGGTTGATGATAAGCTGATCAACACCTTTGCCGGTTACGGGGGCGCTGTTAATCAGCGCGTACAGGGCCCTTCAGAGGCTTCTCGGTACGGTGCGGCAGCGGTTATCGTCAGATCGGCCACACATGCCCTCAACGACTTCCCGCATACAGGAGTGACGAGGTACGATGCCGACATTGATCCTATACCTGCTGCTGCTGTCTCGACTGTCGATGCCGGACTCCTTTCCGAAGCCCTGAGAAAAGACCCTGATCTCACGATACACCTCCTGTTAACATGTAAAAACCTGCCTGATACGGTATCATATAATGTGATAGGGGAGATACGCGGCTCTTCAAGGCCCGGAGAATATATAACCGTTGGAGGGCATCTCGATGCCTGGGACACCAGTGAGGGTGCACACGATGATGCCGGCGGATGCGTGCAGAGCATAGAGGTGATAAGACTCTTTAAGAAGCTGGGCGTCAGGCCACAGAGGAGTGTCAGGGCGGTGATGTTCATGAATGAGGAGATTTCAGGCACCGGCGGCAGAGCCTATGCCGCGAGGGCGATGGAACGAGGCGAGGTACACTATGCAGCCATTGAGTCTGACAGGGGGGTGATGGCCCCCAGAGGTTTTACCTTTGAGGCCTCCGGCGAACGACTCCTGAAACTGAAGAGCCTCGCCGAATGGTTCGAACCCTATAATATCAGGGATTTTGACCAGGGGGGAGGAGGATCCGATATAGCCCCTCTTAAACAGCTGGGAACCCTCCTTATAGGGTATATCCCTGAGATACAGAGATACTTCTGGTACCATCATTCGGCCAATGACACCTTTGAACAGGTAAATATCAGGGAGTTGCAGGGCGGCAGCGCCGCAATGGCATCACTGATTTATCTTCTTGACATATACGGATATTGAGTTTTAATATCTATTTTCGGTATTCAAATTCCTTGTCAGATGTCAGAACAGAACCCTCACACATTCAGGAAGAGTCTTAACCTTATCGACTCATCTGCCATTGTCATCGGCTCGATGATAGGTTCAGGAATTTTTATTGTCAGTGCCGACATGGCACGTACCCTCGGCTCACCCGGATGGCTTCTGGTCGCATGGCTCATCACCGGATTCATGACCGTGATGGGGGCACTGAGCTTCGGTGAGCTGGCCACCATGATGCCAAGGGCGGGAGGCACTTATGTGTACCTGCGCGAGGCCTACAATCCGCTGGTGGGATTTCTGTACGGATGGACACTTTTCCTTGTCATACAGACAGGCACGATAGCCGCTGTGGCGATGGCGTTCGGAAAATTCTTCGGAGTGATAATACCCTGGATCAGCGAGAGCAATATCCTGTTCAGTGCCGGTCCTGTGAAGTTTTCTTCAGTTCACCTCTTCGCCGTCGGCTCACTGGCCGTGCTGACATGGATAAACTCACGGGGCATCAGAACCGGCAAACAAGTTCAGAATGCGTTCACATTCACAAAGGTGATAATACTGATCCTTCTTCTCCTCGCCGGTTTCTTTTTTGCCGGGACGGAGGGTTTCAAGGCCAGTTCAGGCCATTTCTGGCAGGCGGCCTCTCTTGATAAAGTCACAGGGCTTGTTACACCGATAAGCGGCATGATGATAGTGGTAGCCCTGGGCATGGCAATGGTTGGCTCGCTGTTCACATGTGATGCATGGACCAACATAACCTTTGCTTCAGCTGAGGTGGTGAACCCAAAACGGACACTGCCCCTCAGCCTTTTCTGGGGTACACTGATAGCTTTTCTTCTCTTTTTCCTTTCCAACATCGTATATATCAAGGTAATGCCTCTGAGAGGCATCCCCGAAGGAGCTGACGTCATAGAGAGAGGGATGGCCTTCGCCTCGAACGACAGGCTGGGAACAGCTGCGATATCCACAATATTTGGCGACTATGCAGCATTGATAATGGCAATCCTCATTGTGATTTCCACCTTCGGCTGCAATAACGGACTCATCCTTTCCGGCGCAAGGGTCTATTATGCCATGGCTGCCGACAGGCTCTTTTTCAAAGGGGTAGGGAGACTGAACAATAATGATGTTCCGGGGAACGGTCTGTGGGTACAGTTCATCTGGGCTTCAATGCTGTGTCTCTCGGGCTCATATTCTCAGCTACTTGACTATGTGGTGTTTGCAGTGCTTATCTTCTATGTCCTTACTATTCTGGCAATATTTGTTCTCCGTTTCAAAAGACCTGACGAGGAGAGACCTTACAGGGCATTCGGTTACCCGGTAATACCCGCGGTCTATATACTTCTTGCTTCGACAATAATGTTAATACTTCTCATTTACAAACCAAAATTCACATGGCCGGGGCTTGTGATTGTGGTACTGGGAATACCTGTGTACTATATCTGGACCCGCCTGAATAAGAAAAAATAATATGGAGATTTTTCAGACTGTTTTTGAATGGTATATGGCTAACCTTAACTATTATACCATCTTTCTGCTGATGGCGATAGAGAGCTCCTTCATACCTTTTCCATCGGAGGTTGTTGTCCCTTTCGCAGCATGGAAGGCTGCAGAGGGTTCGCTCTCGTTTGCAGGTGTGCTGCTGGCATCAACAGCCGGGGCCATGGTGGGGGCCATATTCAATTATTACCTGGCTCTGTGGCTTGGCAGGCCGGTCCTTTACCGCCTTGCCGGGACGCGCTGGGCACATATGCTGCTCATACACCCCGAGAACCTTGAGAAGGCCGAAAAGTATTTCGTCAAACATGGAAAGGTATCGACATTCATCGGCCGCCTTGTACCTGCCGTAAGGCAGCTTATCTCATTGCCGGCCGGTTTATCCAGGATGAGGATAGAGCCATTCCTGCTGTATACCTTTCTCGGAGCCGGGCTCTGGAACGTGATACTGGCGGTTGTAGGCTATTTTGCTTATGACATGCGTGATCATATACTGCCCTACCTCGATTGGGTCATGTATGCCGCAGGGGCACTCTTTGTGGCATGGCTGACACTTCAGGGGATAAAGGCGTACAAAAGAAACAGGAGGGAAACTACTCGGTAAGCTCCCCTGCAAGAAGACGCAGCCCAATCTCGGATACCTTTGCCCTGTACAATGCCGTAAGCTTCCTGTTGATGGCATTGAGATAGTTGTTTTGATATTCCCTGAACTCAAGCCCTGAAAGAGAGCCCAGCCGGTACCTCTCCATCGCTATCTCAAGCGATGTACGGGCGACTTCTGCACTCTCTGTCTCGAAATTGGTGACGGTGATCCCGTTTATATAGGCATTGTACAGTAACTCCAGATCGCCGAGTATCTCATTTTCAATATCCTGGTATGCCAGCCTGCTGTTTTCAAGTTCCAGCCTGGCATTTGAGATCTTTCTTTTTGTCTCAAAACCGGTGAAGATGTTCCATGTCATGTTGAATCCCCAGTTGAACCCATTGGTCTGGTTGTATGAATTTGCTTCCCATGGATACTGCAGGCGGTTGTAATTATATCCCGTACTGAAATTGACGGTCGGATAGCGGAGAGCCCTTACAAGGTCAAGATCCTGTTGTGACACCATTTCTCCCTGACGGGCCAGGATGAGCTGGTTATTATACCTGACAGTCCGGCCCCTGAGAGAATCAATATTCATCTCCGGTGCAAGAATGATGGTGTCCTGAATGTTGAATGTCATCTGCAATCCTGCATTAAGCAGCTTGGTGAAGCGTATGTAGGCATTGTTCACCGTTTCGTACTGCGACAATATCTCCGAGCTGTCAGCATTCAGGTCAATTTTTGCCTGCTGCAGCTCAAGTCCTGAGATTACTCCAAGGAGATACTTTTCTTCCGCATTCTCATAACGTGACCTGGAGAGGGCGAGCGACGTAACAGACGACTCGAGGTAATTCTGCTGTACAATTATATTGTAGTATTCAGTGCAGACCCTCGTGATGAGAGTCTCCACTTCGATTTTAACCCTCTGGTTGCTCATGTCAAGCAACTGCTGCTGCCTGCTGTAGGTGGTGAACATTCCCAGACCGTCAAATATCCTCCAGTTGAGTGATGCACCGGCACTGTAAAGATTGGTACGGTTATCTGATGGGTCGGATGACGAAGATGACGTGGTGTTATCAGTTTGCTGTTGCCTTCCGGTGCCGGTCACTGTCGGAAGAAACGGTGCCAGGGTGACATTGTTTTCAGAAATCTTCAGGTCATTTCGGGTAATCTTGAGAGAGTAGTTGTTCTCAAGGGCTTCCATAATGGCCTCGTCAAGTGTCAGCGTCTTCTGTGCTTCCGTTGTGTAGGAAACGGCAAAAAGTATAAAAAGTATGGTAAGACTATGCCTTATCTTTCTCATCTGTTGTGTTTATTTTTTGTTTTCTTGCCGCGAGGTAGCTGTATACAGCCGGAACGACGAACAGTGTAAGGAATGTTGCAAAGAATAGTCCTCCGACGACGGTCACGCCCATCGAAATGCGGCTCTCGGCGCCGGCACCTGAGGCGATAGCCAGCGGCATGATACCCAGAATGGTCGTAAGGCTGGTCATGAGTATAGGGCGGAACCGCGAGACAGAGGCCTCACGCACGGCATCCATTATGCTCAGACCTGCCTGCTGTCTCTGGTTGGCAAACT
>JALOMM010000164.1 GCA_025455535.1 Bacteroidales bacterium
CCATTTATATCTGGCAATATTCATCTCCATCCCTTTATGTCAGTAAATATATACTTTTGATCCTATGCTGAGTGAGCTATACACAGCCTCAAGGTCATCGTCATTGAGTCTGATGCATCCGTGAGTCACCGGCATTCCAAGGAATCTCTTATAGATTGTACCGTGGATGAGATATCCGTCACCCAGGCTAAGGGCATAGTCACCGAGGACCCCGTACTCATAGCGCGACTGATGTGTCGGTCCGGGTACCGGGAGCCCTTCCTCAACGAAGGCCCAGTCAGGCTTGCGCCATACGGGGTCAGCCACCTTGCCCTGTATTGTAAACCGGCCGCGCGGGGTCTTGAAGATCCACTCCTTCTCTCCGTCAACGGTTCTCAGGAGGGTATAACTGCCTGACGAGCAGTAACCCTCACGGACCAGCTTGCGGCTCTTGTACAGGAAGAACCTGTTATCAGTGGTATTTATTACAAGGTAGGTCTGGGTTGGTATGAAAGAGGCGAGCTTTCGCTCGAGTCGTGTAATGTCTGCCTCGGTGCGGGCTATCTGTCTCTTGATGTTTTTATCTGCAAGAAGGGTTGAATCAACCCTGCATTCTGCCCTGCTGGTGCCCCATGAATGCTGAAAGGCAGGGGCCAGATAGAGAGGTACAGAAAGAAGCATGATGAAGAGTAACAGTACGGCGGCTGATATAAGGATAACCCTTACGTAGCGATGTGATGCAACGTATTCCATTATTGCTGCGCTAAAGCCCTTCTCCGTCTGGGCAGTCTCAATGACAGGATTCTCTTTCTGCTCTTCCATACGCCTTATTTCCCGGCGGAGAGATACTCCTCCAGTGTAATGGTTGATCCGACAATAGTGACCGGGGTACCTGGCTTTGAATGCCTGAATACGACATCCATGTCATTATTCCTGAGTGCCACGCATCCTTCAGTCCAGTTTCCCCCCTTCCCTCCGTCACCATGCACCTCAATCAGTCCACCTATGCGTGCATCAGACGGCAGATGTCCGTTCTGTACCCTGTATTTAAACTCCTCAATATCCTGCTTGTTGGGGTAGTTTATGAGAAGGGCCTTGTGGTATTTGGTTGACCCGCCTGACAGTTTCTTTGTCACCTCATATCTCCCCTCAGGAGTAGCCATATCTCCCCCGTTGACCTTGTCGCCAATCCAGTTACTGCCGAATTCAGCTTCAAAGGTATATCTCTTTTTGCCTGCATGATAAAGATGACACAGCCCCGGAATCTTTTCGATTACAATGGCATATGATCCCGACATGCGGCTTTCATCCACCGTAGCCCTGACAAGCTCCTGCCACCGGTTGTACCCGGTATAATAGTCTTCAAGGATTTTGCGGGCATAAGTATAAGAGGAACTGATGTACTCATTGGCTTCGGTGACTTTCACATTGCCGCTGACGTACTGCCCCTTGTTAAGGTCTATCTCTGCCTCCCTCAGCAGCAGCTTGCCCCTGGCATGCTTTTTTACCGTCTCCTGCGGTAAGGGAAGTGAGAGAAACACCTTTTCAAAGGCTGCTATCTCCGCATTCAGCCGGGCTGTCTCCGTCTCAAGGCTCAGCCGCATGCCGTTGGCCCTGACGATTGTATTCTTTCTGGCCTCGGCAGCTTTTTTCTGGGAGAGGGCAGCAAACATCTTTACCCGCTCATAGTCGCGGAACAGGATGAAGCGGTTGTTTTCCGTCTGCCAGGAGGTCATGGCGGAGTCGTAATAGCTCTGTGCCTCCCTGAAGAGCCTGGCTGAATAGATGACTGAATTATTGTCTCTTGCCTGTGATACAGCCCTGCTTGCCTGTTCCAGTTCCGTAAGAGGGGGTTCAGGAATGAGTGCGATGAAAAGCCATCCCAGCAATCCCAGGAAGACTGAAATCAAAATGATGTATACCAGTTTTTTTATCAGTGAGCCTCTCATCCTAGCTGTAAAATTAAAAAAATCCCCGGGAGATTACCCGGGGATTGTTTTCATCCAATCAGTTGAGATTATCTCCTGACTTTTGCGATAGCATCCTTCAGCTCGGTGTTGATAGCGGTAAGAGCCTCGTTGGCTGCTTTTACCTTATCAAGAACCTGCATGTAGTTGGTGCCGGCATCAAATATTGTCTGAGCTTCGGTCAGTGAAGTCTCGATAACAGTCACTTCACCCTTGATCTCGTCAAGAACTGCTTTGCCTTCTTTGCCTTTGGGTGCCTTTGCGATCAGGGTCTTGTTCTCCTCGAGGAGAGCTTTTGCCTGTGTCATGAGAGTCTCAGCTTCAGCTTTAACCTCATCCTTCTTAACAACTGCCTTGCCAGCCAGTTCACCTGCAACAACTGCAAGAGCATCAGCTTTTACTTTCACATCTTTGAAATTCTTGAAAAGCTTTGATTTCTGAGCCTCAACTGCCTGGTTGATTACGGTAAGTGAGTCATTGAGAGCAGCAAAATCACCGGGAAGATAGATGTCTGCCTGCATTGTCTTGGCTGAATCGATAGCCGCAACAGCAGCATCAATGTTAGCCTGAGGAACTTTACCGCAGCTTGTCATGAGAGCAACTGCAGCAACTGTAGCAACTACTAAAAAGAATCTGTTTTTCATTTTTGTTTTAATTTGGTTCTGTTATCAATTATCCGTTAAACTATTCTGCATCAGGTTTTAAAATCCGCGCAAAGTTACGAATTTTTGTAATTATGACGTGTACAATTCAAAAAGTAACACACATTTCAAAAATTTTTTTGTGATTTTCCTCTTAACCGGTCCGGATAAATCAGATAGTTTTAATTTTGCATCGGTGTGAAGATCGCATCAGATGAGCCGCTACGGTGACCAATTAAGTGACGAGGAGATAGTAAAGAAAATCCGCCAGGGAAACGAGACCAAGCTCTTCTCACTGCTTTTCAACAGGTATTATACAAAGGTGCTGGACAAATGTTACAGTCTGACGCACAACCGTGATCTTGCCGAGGAGCTCACCGGAGACATACTTTCAAAGGCATATGAGAAACTCGGCAGCTACAGGGGCAAGTCATCCTTCTCCTCGTGGCTCTACTCAGTAACTTATAATCACTGTATCGATTACCTGAGGGAAAAGAAGAAGCTTCACTATCCCGAGTGGAACAGCTCGAATGAGCTTCCGGAGATAATTGACGATACATATGAGGATGAGTCGGAGGAGATAAGCTATGACATTCTTATGGATCTGCTTAACAGGCTTCACACGGAAGAGAAGGCACTTATAATGATGAGGTATTTTGATGAGATGCCGCTGCAGCAGATAGCCGAGGCTCTCAGGGTCACTGAGAGCGCTGCCAAGATGAGACTCAAGCGTGCCAAGGCGCGGTTGTTGTTTCTTCATAAATCGGGTCGCTGATGTTACTTTTCTGTTTTTGTACGTCTTTATATTATCATGAGCATTAAACTTAACATCCTCGACAAAATACTGAAAGGCAGGCCTGTCCGCATACCGGGAGTTGTCATGGAGAGTTTTCGCAACAATTTCAGCGGAGCCAGGAACATTGAATGGAGCCGCTACAAAGGACTGTTCGAGGTAATTTTCTACCATGGTGAAAAGGAAAAGATTGCCAGGTTTGATCAGGATGGGATACTGCTCGAATACCGCATCAACCTGCAGCTTGACACAATTTCTCCGGAGATAAAGAGCAGGGCGGCCGCAGAGGGAGAGATAATGAACTGCATTGAGTTTCATTCCGTCGACACCATCAGGTATGAGTTTATTGTGCGTGATGAGAAGCTTGTGAGATACCTCCTTCTGACCGATATGGGCGGCAACAAGATCAGGAAAGAGGCACTCTGAGCCGCCTCCCCTTGTATAATCAGGAATTGTTGTACCTTCTGCTCATAAAATAAACGTGAACATTATGAAAAGAGTACTTTTTGTTTTGATCGCCTTGACCCTGCTGATCAATGTACATGGTCAGGATGATCAGGCCATGATCAGGCAGGTGATTATGAACGCATATGTAGATGGCATTCACAATCATGGCGATGCAGCGGAGATTGACAAGGGATTTCATCCCTGTTTTGTCCTTTTAGGCATAGGTGCTGACAGCACTACTGTCACTCTTCTTCCCATCTATAACTGGAAGGAGAGCACGAGAGCCGCCAAGGCAAAGGCGATGGGTGTCAAGCCCCCGGTGACGGAGTGCAAGTTCATTTCTGTGGATGTTACCGGCAATGCTGCCATGGCAAAGATTGAGCTGTGGCGTGGCGACAAGCTTATCTTCACAGATTATCTGGGTCTTTACAAATTCAGGGAAGGCTGGAGGATTGTAAACAAGATCTATCACAGGCACTGAGAATGAGGGTGATTAACCGGGCGAGCTAAGCCGGGCGGATTTGGTGGCCGTCACTTTTCGCTCCGGCATGCCGGGCTCATCATGCCGGAAAACAAAAAACCCGTCAGCCTTTCGGCTGACGGGTGTGACATGGTCTGCGGAGAGAGGGGGATTCGAACCCCCGGTACGGTTACCCGTACGGCAGTTTAGCAAACTGCTGGTTTAAGCCTCTCACCCATCGCTCCAAAAAACACTG
>JALOMM010000165.1 GCA_025455535.1 Bacteroidales bacterium
CTCTTCATGACAGGCCCGGGATAAACTTACGCAGGAACCCCAGAATGAGTATTATCGCCACTATGGCCAGTCCTATGCCGGCAGCGATGAAGATGGTGCGGTAATCATCCTGGCGCTTGATCATGATTCCTGCAAAGGCCCACACTACTGACAGCCCGATGAAGGGGTTGCTGAGCCTCCATAAGGTGGCAGCAACGATAAGAGTGCCAATGGCAATCATAACTGTCGTCCACGTCTCCTCCGAAATGCCGAAACCGTTCCAGTTATAATGAACCAGCAGTGCTGTGACGTTGGCGATGGTAGCGATGCATATCCATCCCAGGTAGACGCCGAATGCTGCCTTCACCAGGCCTAAAGGCATCTCCCGGATAGCAATGTTGATGAAGATGAGTGACACCAGCAGTCCAAGCATGACCATCACTGACAGCGGCAGCTTGCCGTAATGCCAGGTTACTATCCACAGTGCATTGAACAGACATGATAAGCCAAAGAGCCATCCTATCTGAGAGACAACCGCCTGGTTTGATGCTGTGAACTGTACCAGGCAGAATGCCAGCAACAGAAGGTAGATTATGCCCCATATTGAGAAGGTGACCCCCGCCGGCACAAACAGGTTGGGAAACGAGTCGGACAACTGCCCTGTGGTCTTGTTGTTAAGGGGAAGGGCATTGGCAAGATAATTCATGACTATCATGACAATGAAGAGGAGGATGTTAGCGTAGCGTATCATATTGCATGGATTTGGATTTCATCAATAAATGTATGAATAATTCGGAGATCCGGGAAGACCGGAGACGGAAGTTGAGGATCCGCCGGCAGGCGGAGACGAAATCCCGAGAGCGAAGCGAATCGGGAACCGAAGACCAATCATCGAATACTGATCACCGAATACCCCTTATCTCTATCCAATTACAACCCTGGCTTAAGGTGGAGGGTATATTTCGCTGCCCCCCTGACAGCATTGACTGTGAAGGGATCCTTGTAGAAATCACCATCGATATAGCTCTTTGCCTGCGAGAGGTAGAACTCGCTGCCGGGAACACCAGAGGCACCCCCGGGCAGGACTGTCAGTGACTCATCCCAGTCTGCAGTATTGAAAATATGCCTCATTGATGCCCCGCACGATACTTCAAATCCGGGTTTCAGAGAAAAATACGGACTGACAGTATGGTCATTGCCACCGACGGCATATGACTCTGAATTGAGATGGAAAAACAGGTCAATTATCCCCACGGAGCCTACCGGGTGCGTGAAAGTGAGTCTGTGAATCGTACCCCACTTCCACTTCTCCGGATCCTCTCCGCGTTCCTTTGTCAGGGCGCTGATACAATCCCTGAAACTCATCATTATTATATCATCAAGCGTCTCCACCCCCTCCGTCGTGACATTATCCACCCACCCGTCAGGGCCGGTTGTCAGCAGCCTGTATATATAGCTCTCGCTGCACATATCGTAAAGCTGACCGTACAGATCGCCGAGCTCATCGGCAAAGAGGTTCTGACGGAAGCTGATCCTGAAAAACTCGAATATCGCCGGGGCAGCCAGTTCAGGATCCATATCATAGTCCCATGACGACAGGAGTGACAGGGCCCGAAGCTCAGGAAGGGTCAGTCCGTCAGGACTGCCGGACAGATTCAGTATATGCGGAACAAGCAGCCTGGCAAGGCCTGAGTGCTGGTCATTGACCATAGACCTGAAGTCCTCCATGGCGAGTACATCCCTGGCATTGATCATCTCCCTGATGCGGTCTATCCTGTAAGGCACGTCGAAGCTGTGGCTGACAAAATAGGGATAGTCATCGTTCACAGTCCTGTTGTTTGCCGAAGAGACATTGCCTGAGCCGGGATTAAAGGTGAAGGGCATCTGTTCGAACGGAACATATCCCTTCCAGTCGTACTCATCGGTGGTGCCGTCGCGTATCATGATGCCGTTCCCTTTCCTCAACGGTATTCCTCCGCCTGCATTCAGCCCTATGTTTCCTTCGGTGTCAGCATAGACAAAATTCTGACTCACGCACCTGAATGACTTCACGGCAGCCCTGAACTCATCCCAGTTCCCCGCCCTGTTGAGCAGCCATGCTGACCTAATCTCATCACTCCCGTCAAATCCGGACCATCGCAGGCTCAGGGCCATCTCCTCAACATCATGCAGCCCTGTAATACAGTCATAACCAAGCCACCTGATCTTAGGGGAGACGTTTTTAAGGTTCATCAGGCCTGAAATGACAGGCCCCCTGTGGGTAAACCTGATTGTGACCGTATCAGGCTTCTCTCCCCTGACCTTTATTACCTCCTCCCTGATCTCCATGTCTCTCCATGTGCCGTTAAAGAGATACTGATTCTCATTCTCAGGGTTGACACTTTCGGCGTAGAGATCCACTCCGTCGACCCTCAGGTTGGTCATCCCCCAGGCTATCTTATCGTTATGGCCGGCGATGATGAAAGGAGATCCGGGTATCAGCACACCGGTGACATTCAGCCTGCCGGGAATGACATGGTGCATCTGCATCCATATGGCCGGTGAGCCAAGGGTAAGATGAATATCATTTGAGAGGACCGGCTTCCCGGACCAGGTCCTGCTGCCAGCCACAGCCCAGTTGTTGCTTCCCTGGGAAGCTGTCACTCCGAGCGCCAGTACACGGTCAAAAGATCCGATAAACGATTTTGTGCTGCTGATGATAGTGTCATTAAGAATGAATTCCGGATAGGCGACGCTTCCGAATGAATCCCAGTCAGGGATAAGAGATGAGCCCTTCGCTTCTCCAAGCCTGGCGATGAGCTGATAAACAAAAAGTTCTGCGGTGAGGTTCTTTGAGTCGAGGCTCCACCCCATCAGCCCGATGATGCCGGCACTGTCTTCCATGGTCCAGGGCTCGGGCTTGTACGAGAGCAGCCTGAACTCCAGGGGGAGCTTCATGCCGGGGGTGTTGATATATGCGTTGATACCGTCTGCAAATGCCTGAAGGGAGGCTCTTATATCGGGATCCTCATTCTGAATCAGCCGGATCGATTTCTCCCTTATCTGCAGGCACCTGGTGAAGATATCTGCCTGGATGAAGTCGTTGCCGAATATCTCCGAGAGACGCCCGGTACTGCTGCGGCGTATCAGGTCCATCTGCCACAGCCGCTCCTGCGCAGAGAGATATCCTACAGCCATGTACAGGTCATGCTCATTCATCGCATAGATATGAGGCATCCCTCTCCCATCTGTGTAAACAGTCACACTGTCGGTAAGACCCTTGAGAAAAATCACACCGGAATACCGAGGGTTCGATCTGTCTGAATTTTCTGCGGGCAAACCGGATCCGGATGCAAGGACAGCTGTGATAAGCAGAAGTCCTGAGAATAAAACTTTTCCAGTAGACTTCATTTTAATCCGGAAGAAAACTATACAAGTTAAGAGATATTGTAAATCCGCAATCATATTTTCAGATAATTCTTAAAGCAATTGTATGAAATGATCACCTGGCTGTATGATTTCACTTTGATGTTGTTCTTTTATTAACTTTGGTTGATTGCCGGCAGCAAAACAGCCAATACTGATTGTTAAAAATGATTCTATGCACAAGTATCTTTTCGTTCTGATATTGTTTGTCTGTTGCACCTCAGCCAATGGCCAGCTCCGTTTTGCCCTGGTCACTGACACACACATAGGTGGCACAGGGGCAGATGAGGACCTTCGACGAACCGTCACCGACATTAATGCCATCGATACGATAGATTTTGTAATCGTCTCTGGTGATGTTACCGAGTTCGGCTCTGACGCCGAGCTGGCACTGGCAAAGGAGATACTTGACGGGCTCAACAAGCCATGGTATATCGTACCCGGAAACCATGACACCAAGTGGTCGGAGAACGGAGCAAACAGTTTCCTCCGCATTTTCGGGGCAGAGACATTCGCGTTCACCCACAGCGGTTATCTCGTCATAGGGACAAATTCTGGTCCCAACATGAGAATGGGTCCCGGGCAGATTCCAAGAGAAAATATCGTCTGGCTTGACTCGGTGCTGAGCCTGCCTCAGTACGAGGCCCATAAGATAATATCGGTAAACCACTATCCGCTTGACGATGGCCTCAACAACTGGTATGAGCTTACCGACAGGCTTAAGGGCAGGGACACGAGGCTGGCGCTCTGCGGTCACGGTCACTCGAACAGGGTTATGAACTTCGAGGGGATACCGGCATTGATGGGCCGGTCTAACCTGCGTGCCAAAGACACGGTGGGCGGGTACAACATCATGAGGATATCAGGTGACACTCTTCTGACCGCCGCGGTGAGGCATCCGCTGGTGGCAACTATGCCACCCTGGGCAAGCATAAGGGTGGCGGCAGGTGACACCGCCTCCGGTATAACAGAATATCCCCGCCCCGATTATTCCATGAACAGTCTCTACAGTGGCGTTAAAGAGGTCTGGCGCGTGCAGGAGAAGAGTGACATAGGAGCAGGTACAGCCATATCAGGCAGGATGGTGATAGTTACAAATACCGGCGGAGAGGTTAAAGCG
>JALOMM010000166.1 GCA_025455535.1 Bacteroidales bacterium
CTCGCTGGCATCGATGCGCCCGGCATATCGCAGTATCCTTTTGCCGTCAAAGACAAAGCAGTGGGGTGTGGCCACAGGGCCATAGGCAAGGGCTGCCTCCTGCCTGTCTCCGTCGTAGAGGTAGGGGAAGGGGAACTTTTTGTCAGCAGCACGCTGCTTCATATCTTCGAAGCTGTCGCCCATGTCTGAATAGCCCAGTTCAGCAAGGCTCAGCGCCTTGACTGAGTTGGGAGATATCATCACCACTTCGACACCTGAGGGGCTGTAGTCATTCGCCAGGGCAATGATACGATCCTCATAGGCCTGGGCGGTAGGGCAATGGTTACAGCTGAATATTATCACCAGCACCCTGGCCTTTGCGAAGCTGTCAAGGTTATATGTCTTACCGTCGACACCCGGCAAGCTGAAGTCAGGTGCCAGCGATCCCGGCTTCAGGGTCTCAGGTTCAGCGGTGGACTGCGAGGCCAGTAACTGGCAATAAATTGTAAATAAACACAGTAAGACTAAATATTTTGCCATTTTCATGATCAGGTCACTTTTCAAATCTGATACAAGTTAATCAATTAACGGCTAAAATAGAAAATGAGGGAATCACATTTTTTTTTCTGATAATAAAATACAGAATACCCGCAGAGACGTTGCATGCAACGTCCCTGTCAGGGGGTCGATACACCACCCGGAAGACAAGCGTAACGACGCCCAGGCTGGGCGTCGTTACACCAGGTACATTAAGGTTATTGCAGGTCCTTCACCACTGCGATGACCTCGGGAAAATCCATACCGATCTTCTTCAGGTGTTCTATGGTTGGGATGCCGTTGCTGTTCCATCCGCGGCGTTTATAGACCGCATCACGCAGGCTGTCATACTGTGCCTCGCGGTATTTGCGGAGCACCTTCATCTTCTCTGCCGTGCTCTTGCCGGCGGGGTCGAAGCCGATCTTGTCCTTCAGCTGCTTGTCGTACCGTGGGGCCCTTGACTCGTATTCCTCAACGGTCACCGGCCCGCATGCACGGTATGGCTGATCATCATCCCTGCGCCGTCCGTATCCACGGCGTATATTAAACACCCGCTGGAAGTTATAGACCCTTTCCGAGTCTTCTATCATCCTCACCTTGTCAAACGGACGGCCGGTGACAGACTTATATATTGTCACATAGTTATCCACATGCTCAGGCACCTTGGCCGGCTCATCAGTCTCTGCGTTGTTCTCCGGCTCCACATCGTTCCATGGCAGCTTGCACAGTCCCACGAGGCCGAACCATGTGCGGAACATAGGGAAATAATGGAGCGCCTCAGCCTTGTTCTCGAAGGTGGGGATATGATTGTTTACCATATCCATGAATATCAGCCATGCCTCGTCGTGCTGCGGTCCTTTGTTCGTGAGGGCATAGCCACCCTGCTGTGCCAGCGACTCCTTCGACATATACTGTGAGTACTCCAGTCCCTTGTTCTCCATACCGATGTCCTGCATGAAGGCAGGGTCACCCCAGCCGTTCTCTGCGAATATCTTCTTCATGCGGCGGACGCCCTGTCCGGCTATCTTGCCGAAGCCCTCGCCGCGCGCCACCTGGTGCAGCAGTTCCAGTGCAGGGGGTATGTTGCCGAAGGTGAGCTCAAGCCCGCCTGTCCGTTCCTTGTTGAGGATGCCGTTCTCATAGCACTCCATGATAAACGCCAGGCACGTGCCCCAGGTTATGGTACAGATGCCATAGGTGTCACAGTAGAAGTTAGCTTCGATAATATACCGCGGATCGAAGAAGCCTCCGTTCGATCCGAGGCCCGCAGCATTTTCATACTCCGGTCCGTCGACCATGACTGACTGTCCCTTGTATGGGCCGGTGCTGAGGACAAAATCGTCAACAGCCTTTGAACATGCCATGTTACATCCTATCCAGCAGCCGTCAGGTATGCCCTGTGTAAAGAAGGAGGTCCACACCGCCGAGTCGATCTTTGGTGAATCCTTATGAGATCCGAATTTGTAGTTATGTGTCGGCAGGAGGTCATGGTCATCCATCACCTCCATGAGGTGTGCTGTTCCCACCTTCCGCATACGGCACTGCTTGTCGTCGAGCTCGCGCATCTCACGGTTGAAGCGTCGCCCGCGCTCCATGATAGCCTCAAGGTCAACGACATTATTCAGGTTACCCTTGACCCCGGGGATCTTGCAGACCATAGCCTTTATCTTCTTGTCGCGGAAGACGGTACCGATACCACCCCGGCCGGCCTGCTTCAGCCTTACCTTCTTCCGTTTCGGGTCATAGAAGCTGAAGTTGAGCATGCCTATGAGCGAATGTTCAGCAGCCGAGCCTGTCGATACGACGCCGATATTTTTCTTGTCGGAATCATTGTCAGCAAACATCTCCGTGAGCTGTTCGGCGAGAAGATGGCTGTCAAGCGCCTCTGCCGGAGCCTCGAAGATCTCAACATAATGATCCACCCCGTTGATAAATATGATGACGTCGCGGGCTGACTTCCCCTGCAGCTCAAGTGCATCAAAACCGGAGAACTTCAGGAAGGGACCGAAGAACCCTCCTACGTTGCTGTCCATGACGGAGTCAGTCTGCGGTGAGACAGACACAACGAGCGACTTACCCGTACCGGAGTATTGTGTGATCCCTCCTATCGGACCCGATGATATCACGATCTCATTCTCAGGGTCGTTCCATTTTGTCTCCGGCCTGGTGGCATCCCAGAGATAGCGAAGGCCATAGCCCTTCCCTCCGATGAATTTCTCCTTCATTGCAAGGGGTATATCCTTTTCCTTTATATCAAATGTTCCCACGTTGATATACAGTGACTTGTCGGTGTAGCCTTTGTCAAGAGGCGTCCATTTGTATTCCCATCTCCTGAGGAGCTTGTGTTTTGATCTGATCTCGTTTATATCCATGGTGATCTCAATTGATTTACCGGTTCTATTACAAAGGTAATGCATAAATATGCGCAATCTAATGACAATAGTCAATATGAATTTTATTGCATAACGATAGATAAGGCAATAGGCAGCAGGCAATAGGCGCAGGGGAAGGAGGATTTGCGATTTGCGATTTGCGATTTGCGATTTGCGATTTGCGAATTGGTCTTCCGTCTTCTGAGTGAGCAGTGATGGCTTGAAATACGATACTAAGTCAGTATATTTGCCTCCAGGAATCAGGCCAGGCAAAGAGCATTCATGGAGATCACACTTAACAACGAACCGCTGACCGTCAGCGGTGAGAGCATAACCGTTGCAGAACTGCTGGAGATGAAGAGATATACCTTCAAACTCAGGATAGTAAAGATAAACGGGAGACTCATCAGCCGTGACAGCTATGATGAAGAGCGAATCGGTGACGGTGACGATGTGCAGGTAATCTACCTGATGAGTGGCGGCTGATATTGTTTTACAGAATTATCTTATCGAGAGGTGAAACCCGATTTCTGGACACGGTTCAGTTTTAACAGCCTGCGGGACAGGATGCCTGCCTGGATGAAGAACAGGTATATCATCACGCTGATTATCTTTCTTATATGGGTCATTCTCATCGATCCCAACAACTTGATCTCCAGGGTGCGTGATCTGCGTACCCGCAACAGGCTCGTCAGGGAGAAGGAGTTTTACATGGGGCGCATCGAGGAAGACAGGAGGAAGCTGAACGAACTGCGGACCAGCAATGAAAACCTGGAGAAATTTGCCAGGGAGCAGTATCTGATGAAGAAGCCTGATGAAGACCTGTTTATTATAGTCACCCCGGGTGAGGAGCGTAAGATACGGCGTGACAGGAAGGTATCCAAAACAGCGAAGCCCGCTGACAGGCGGGCTCCGGGCAGCTCAAAAAACCGCTGATATTATTTCTTCTTCTCAGAGTTATATTTGGCGTTCAGGCCGGCGATGACTTCGACAGTGATATCAAGGGTTGTATCACTGTAAAGGATGGGGCCCGGGAACTGTTTTGCCAGGATATACTGAAAGTTATGATCCTTATTAAATTCAGCCAGGTACTGGTTGATATATTCAAGCACCTGTCTCTGGGCGACAACACCCTCTTCATTGAGGTTCAGGGCCATCTCATCGCGCAGTGCAAGCAGGCTCTGCTGCTGCTGTGCCAGTGTCTGCTCCATCTCGGCCGCTGTTGCCCTGGTGATAAGACCTTTCTGAGCCTTGTTCTGGTAATCCCTTACGTCACGGTCAAAAGCCTGAGACTTGGCTGTCAGTTCAGCCTCGGAGTTTTTCTGCTTCTCCCCCAGTTGATCCGTAATATCTTTTGCCATGTCAAAATTGGCAATGACGGAGTCGAGCTCTACAAACGCAATGCCCTTCCCGTCAACAGCATTGGCATTCCCGGCGGTGCCCGCGTCAGTCTTGCAGCCTGTGACAGCCAGAAGACCTATGAGTGCTACGGCTGATGCTGCCATGGTGTTTCTCATAAATGATGATTTATTCATTTTCAGGTATCAGATTAGAGTTTAACAATTTGTGCACAAACATACACAAATTTTAAATATGAAAATGG
>JALOMM010000167.1 GCA_025455535.1 Bacteroidales bacterium
CTCGATGCAGGGGGAAGACCCGGATTAGCTGTTCCGCAGTCAGAGGGAAAAATAGGTGACAACCTCAGACAGAGGATCCCTTCCATCATAGCCAACCCCGACATCACCCTCTCCGATTTTCATACGGCAGAATCGGTTGAGTACCTCCATCTTGACCTGGTCATCCCGATGAAGATGCCACACGAAGGCGATACTGTGATGGCAGGAATACTTGTCATACGGATCGATCCTGACAAGGAGCTTTTTCCCCTCATCTCATCATGGCCAACACCCGGCACCTCTTCCGAATGTATCCTCTTCAGGTTCGAGTCCGACTCTGTCGTCTACCTCAATGCCTCCAGGCTTGCGGGCTATGATCCGGGACTGGCTGTCGTTCCGGTCAGTGACCTGGAACAGGCGGCACTGAATCCTCCGGTAATAGGTCAGGAGGCAAGGACATACACCGATTATACCGGCAGCGAGGTGGTAGCCGCCGTAAGACAGGTACCGGGTACAGAATGGTATCTCGCAGCGAAGAAAGATACTTCCGAGATCCTCACCAGGTTCACACATGAGATCACCGTCCTCTGGATGATAATGGTGATAATCTATTTTGCCCTCGCCAGCATCGCATACCTGATTGTCAAAACTGCCAGGGTGAGATACATCCGTGAGAGGTATAAGGAGGATCTGAACAGGCAGGCAATCATGAAGCACCTTGACTTCGTGATGAAACACGGCAACGATATTATTCTTTTGATAGACAGTGACTTGAATATTGTCGAGGCAAATGAAAGGGCATTGGCCACCTACGGATATCCCCGCAACAAGCTCATCGGCATGAATGTCTCCGAGCTCCGGACACCGGAGGAGGCCCCCCTCCTCTCAGGACAGGTGCAGGACCTCATCAACAACGGCTCCATATATATCGAGACTGTCCATCAGAGAAAAGACGGCACATCATTCCCTATAGAGATCAGCGCTCATAATGTTGAGGTTGAGGGAGGAAGATATTTTCAGAGCATAGGCCGCGACATAACTGACCGCAAGCGTTCAGAGACCGACATGAGAGAGAGCAACAGGAAGCTCAACACCATCATCAATAATCTAAGGGGTGTTGTATTCCACTGCGCCAACGACAAGGACTGGACCATGCAATACATCAGCGACGGAATATATGAGCTGGCAGGCTACCTCCCCAATGAGTTCATTGGCAACAAAATAAGATCGTTTGAATCAATCATCGACCCTGAAGACAGGCAGAGGGTGTGGGATGAGGTGCACCAGACACTGAGCACCGGATACCTTTATACTATAGAATACCGCATCATTACTTCCGCGGGAAACAAACGCTGGGTATGGGAAAGAGGACGAGGGTATTATGAAAGCGACAAGCTGGTCGCCCTGGAGGGATTTATTTCCGACATCACTGACAGGAAGCGGATCGAAGAGGAACTGATAAGGGCCCGCGATAAGGCCGAGAGGAGCGACAGGCTCAAGACCGCCTTCCTGCACAATATCTCACACGAGATACGCACGCCGATGAACGCCATTGTAGGATTCACCGCACTTCTTGACGCACCTGAGACGACCGAAGAGGCCCGCAAGCAATACATTGATATTATATACCAGTCAAGCAACCAGCTGCTGTCAATAATAACCGACATTGTCGATATTTCAAATATTGAGACCGGCCTGGTCAAGGTCTCAAACAACCAGGTCAACCTTAACACGATGATCAGGAACCTGTACGAGCAGTACCGCCTGCGAGCCCGGCAGCAGGGACTTGCACTGTCATTCACAACTCATCTCGACGATGCCGATGCCACGGTAATGACAGACGAGACAAAAGTTGTACAGATATACTCGAATCTGCTTAACAACGCACTCAAGTTCACACACGAAGGACGGATCGAGCTTGGTTATGTGATCCGGGGCGAGACAGTGGAGTTTTTTGTAAGCGACACCGGTATCGGAATTGCACCGGAGCATCAGCCAAAGGTCTTCGAACGGTTCTTCCAGGTCGAAAACACCTATTCCAAGCAGTTCAGCGGCACAGGCCTCGGGCTGTCAATCTCAAAGGCATATGCGGAGCTTCTTGGTGGTTCCATATGGCTTATCTCCACACCCGGGGAGGGGTCGCTCTTCTGTTTCTCGATACCTTTCAGGAAGACAACAGAGCAGGCTCATTCTCACAGGAAGAGCCACAAGACCAAGGCCTGAAACTTTACTGATTTTCAATCCACTTTATAGCAATACCCAGCTCATCAAGCTGCTCTTTCTTAATGGTTGACGGGGTGTCAATCATTACATCACGCGCCTGATTGTTTTTTGGGAAAGCGATGAAGTCACGTATAGTGTCAGACCCCCCCAGTATTGCTGCCCACCTGTCAAATCCGAAGGCTATACCTCCGTGCGGCGGAGCACCAAAGCGGAAGGCATTGAGAAGGAACCCGAACTGATGCCGTGCCTCTTCCTCAGTGAATCCCAGGGTCTTAAACATAAGTGACTGAATGTCACCGTCATGGATACGGATGGAGCCGCCGCCTATCTCAGTGCCGTTGATGACCAGGTCATAGGCATTGGCATGGACGCGTCCCGGATCACTAATCATATATTCAAGATCCTCAGGCTTGGGTGCCGTAAACGGATGGTGCTTGGCATAGAAACGCTTCGTCTCTTCATCCCATTCCAGGAGGGGGAAGTCAACAACCCAGAGTGGTGCATAGACGGAGGGATCACGCAAGCCCATACGCTTGCCCATCTCAAGACGCAGCTCGCCGAGTGCATTCAGGGTATGATTCCGCTCTCCGGCAATCATCAGTATCAGATCACCGGCACCGGCGCCCGTGATAACTGCAAAACTCTTCAGAACGTCAGGTGGGTAGAATTTATCAACTGATGACTTTGCAGTTCCGTCAGCCTCGATGCGCACATATACCAACCCCTTTGCCCCTATCTGCGGCCGTTTTACATATTCGGTCAGCTCGTCAAGCTGCTTTCGGGTATATGCTCCGCAGCCCGCTGCACAGATCGCACCAACATATTCGGCAGAGTCAAACAGGGGAAAGCTTCTTCCCTGGACCTTTCTTGTCATTTCGGTGATGCACATCCCGAATCTTATGTCGGGCTTATCGGTGCCGTAGCGGCTCATAGCCTCGTCATACGGCATGCGGGGAAAACTGTCGCTGAAGGTGATCCCCTTTATCTGACGGAAGAGGTGGCGGGCCAGACCCTCAAAGGTATTCAGTATGTCATCCTGGTGTATGAATGACATTTCGCAGTCTATCTGTGTGAACTCCGGCTGGCGGTCAGCGCGGAGGTCCTCGTCACGGAAACACTTTACAATCTGGAAATATTTATCGAACCCGGCGACCATCAGCAACTGCTTGAATGTCTGGGGACTCTGCGGAAGTGCATAGAATTCCCCGTGATGGAGTCTCGACGGAACCACGAAATCGCGTGCACCCTCAGGGGTTGACTTTATCAGTACCGGGGTCTCAACCTCTATGAATCCCTCCCCGTCAAGATATTTTCTTACCTCCTGCGCCATCCTGTGACGCAGAATAATGTTTGAACGGACATTCTGCCGGCGAAGGTCCAGATAACGGTACTTCATCCTCAGTTCATCACCCCCGTCACTGTTCTCTTCGATCGTAAAGGGAGGGATGTCTGATGAATTCAGTACTGTAATATTCTCTGCAATGATCTCAATATCTCCCGTCGGCATCTTCGGGTTCTTGTTGCTGCGTTCAGCCACCGTGCCGGTGACCTGAATGACAAACTCACGTCCGAGCTTGCGTGCCTGCATGCAGAGGTCAGCATCGGCTTCCATGTTGAAAACCAGCTGTGTAATGCCGTAGCGGTCACGGAGGTCTATGAAGGTCATGCCGCCAAACTCACGCAACCGCTGAACCCATCCCGCAAGGGTGACCTTCTCTCCTTTATTGCTGATAATCAGCTCTCCGCATGTATGTGTCCTGTACATCTTTCAATTATTGAGGAGACAAAAATAAGAATTATTCCCGGTAATAAACGGTAATAACTTTGAGCTGACATCTTATCCATTTTTTTTAAAATTGCAGAATTATGCGACCTTTGCCTGCATGAGCATCAATCTGAAAACCAAGACCGCCCGTCTTTCCGTATTATCAAATTCATTGCTGATAGTTATGAAACTGGTTGTCGGACTGCTCACAAATTCTGTCAGCATTATCTCTGAAGCAATTCACTCGGGTCTTGACCTGGTGGCTGCAATTATTGCATATTTTTCAGTAAGGATATCCGGCAACCCGGCCGATGAGAGGCATCCCTTCGGCCACGGTAAGATGGTATGTTTTTGCCAGCGCCTGAATGGGTAAATTGGCTGAAACACCCACCCTGAAGTTGGCGCTCATGAGTTTGTTGAATACGAACCTTTCCTGCGTATCAAACAGCTGCCAGCATTGAAGCACAAAGGCTTTTTTGGTTTCTTCGGTATGGGTGATGAGTTGATGAAG
>JALOMM010000168.1 GCA_025455535.1 Bacteroidales bacterium
CACGGCATGAACGGTGTGCTCGGCGGCATAGGTGAAATCCATCACACCCGACTGAGGCACCATTGACGTGTACCTCGCATTGTCTTCAATCTCTTTTCTTTCTTTATCCGTACCAATGACCAGATCATTCCTGTCAAGAAACCTCGTGTATATAAACAATCCTGCAAGGGCACCGAAAAGTGCAATAAACAATGTAGCAATCAGTGATTTCGCTTTCATGGCTCTTATTCTCTTTTAAAGTTTTTCATCTCTTTGTACCGACTACTTCATCAAATTACGTGCCTCCGTAAAAAGATTGGTATCTTTACAACCCTGAATCATGCAAAATGTTTCACAAATTTTCATTTTTTTAACAGACTCTCTGTTTTATATTGCCGGAATTAACATCAATTTAACGGAATGAAAATTCTATTTAACAAATATGAGGGAACGGGTAATGATTTCATTATTGTAAAAAACCCGCCACCTGTTTTGGATCATTCCGGCAGCCAGCTCGTGAGAAGGCTCTGTGATCGCAGGTTCGGCATCGGAGCTGACGGACTGATGATTGTTGAAGAGTGTGAGGGATATGAATTCAGGATGTCCTATTTCAATGCAGATGGATCACCGGGGAACATGTGCGGCAACGGGGCACGATGCGCGGCTCACTTCGCCATGAAGAACTTTGCCGGATTCCGCGACCTATCCTTCCTGGCAGGCGACGGCCCCCATACGGCAAAACACCTGGGAGGCGATACCATTGAAGTATCTGTCACCGATGTAACTGAGGTCAGGGAGACTCCCGACGGCATCCTCGCAAACACCGGAGTGCCCCATCTGGTTGTTTTCACTGATAATAATGAAAATGCCGATATGGTTGCATTCGGCAGACCCCTTCGTTACTCCCCCCACTATGCTCCCGAGGGCGTCAACGTGAACCTGGTAAGTGTCGCTGACGGCAGGCTGATGGTCAGAACCTATGAACGCGGCGTCGAGGATGAGACACTCTCGTGTGGCACAGGTGTCACTGCGTCTGCCATTGCGGCAGCCATAACAGGAAAAATTGTCACGAATGACATCATGGTCAAAGCAAGGGGAGGAATCCTTTCCGTACGCTTCCGCCTTGCTGCCGGCGGAGCAACGGATATTCGCCTTACCGGGCCGGCGACTTTTGTATACACCGGAGAAATTGAACTATAACATCAAACTGATATGAAAAGCAAATCTTACAGGATCCTGTTTGTTCTTTTTGCCCTTGCTGCCACCAGTTTTACGCTTGATGCACAACCGGGCAACACGGAGCTGATGAACGCCATCAATGGTGTAAACCGGCAGTTCGAGGCACTCGATCACCGGCTGGATGTTCTCGAGAAGAACATCGATGATATTCTGTGGTTTGAACGTACCGGTGATATTGCATACATAGACAAGATATATATCACCGGCCCTCCCCCTGCCAGGGAGAGCAATCCCACCGGTCAGGGTGCCGGTAATCCTCTTAAATTCTGGAGTTATGTTTTCATACCCCGTGATGCGGACCCGTCAAAGAAATACCCTCTGCTGGTTTTCCCCCACGGAGGGGTGCATGCCAGTTTCACAACCTATTACACACACATTATACGTGAGATGGTCAGCCAGGGTTATATTGTCATAGCAGCTGACTACAGAGGCTCCACCGGTTACGGCGGCGGCCTCTACCGCAGGATAGACTATGGGGGTCTTGAGGTGGCGGATGTTGAGGCCAGCCGTCAGTATATGGTTGACAACTATGACATTGTAGACAAGAACCGGGTAGGCATAATAGGATGGAGCCACGGAGGGCTGATCGGACTCTTCTGCATCTTCGATTATCCTGATGCCTATAAGGCATGCTTTGCAGGAGTGCCCGTAAGCGATGTGATAGCACGCATGGGGTACAAGGATGACGATTACCGTGATCTTTTCTCTGCCGATTACCATATCGGTAAAAGTGCCGATCAGAACGTTGAAGAATACCGTAAGCGGTCGCCCGCCTGGCAGGTTGACCGTTACAGGAACACGCCGCTGCTTATCCACACGAACACCAACGACGAGGATGTAAATGTGCTTGAGGTAGAGCACCTCATCAAGTCGCTCAAGGCGGCCGGGAAAGAGAATTTCCAGTACAAGATCTTTGAAGAGATGCCCGGCGGACACTCTTTTGACAGAATGGACTACAAAGAGGCCAGGCGCATAAGGCTGGATATATACAACTTCCTTAACGGTCAGCTCACTCCTCCTCGACCGTTCAAGACTATTCGTGATCTGGAAAAAGCAGCCTACAGGTTCTGATGGAGAGGGAGAAACTGTATGGCAAGACCCTGGCAGAGCTTGGTGAGGTGACTGCCGCGGCCGGTCTTCCTTCTTATACCGCGAGGCAGATTGCTGCATGGCTTTATAAAAAGGGGGCCTCATCTACAGACGAGATGACGGATCTCTCACTGAAGGCCCGCAGCCTGCTTGCTGAGCGTTATGAGACAGGTGCGACACATCCCTCATCAGAGGTGGCAGGTGGTGACGGCACGAAGAAGTACCTGTTCAGGGTCCTCGGCAACAGGTTTATTGAGGCAGCTTATATACCTGACCGCGAGCGGGCTACCATATGCCTGTCGGTACAGTCAGGGTGCCGCATGGGATGCCGTTTCTGCATGACGGCACGACAGGGTTTTCAGGGCAATCTCACATCAGGAGAGATACTTAACCAGTTCAGGAGCATCCCTGAACACCCGTCACTGACAAATATTGTCTACATGGGAATGGGTGAGCCTCTTGATAACCTGGCAGAAGTACTGAAGAGCCTCACGATACTTACAGAACCGTGGGGTTACGGATGGAGTCCTACCCGCATCACGGTAAGCACAGTGGGTGTCACAGACCGGATTAAGGAGTATCTTGAGTCGACGAGGTGCCACCTGGCTGTCAGCCTTCACAGTCCCTTCGACACTGAGCGGCAGGCATTGATGCCTGTCCAGAAGGCACACCCGGTGAAGGAGGTCCTTGACATAATAAGAGCCTTTGAAATGGGAAGGCAGAGAAGAGTCTCCTTTGAGTATATTGTCTTCAAGGGTCTCAATGACACCCCCGCACATGTCAGGGAACTGGCCAGGATACTTAACGGCATCCGCTGCCGTATCAACCTGATACGGTTTCATGCCATCCCCGGATCAGAATATGTCAGCCCTGCTCTGAAGGAGATGGAGCGGTTCCGTGACAGCCTCAACGCAAAAGGGATTGTAGCAACCATTCGTGCCAGCCGCGGCGAAGACATCAGTGCGGCATGCGGTCTTCTGTCAACACTTGAACAAAACAAAAACCAATGAATAAAAAGTCTCTGGCACTCTCTGCCCTTCTGGGCCTGTCCGTCTCTCTTTCATACAGTCAGGAGGCAGCACTAGAGGCTGCACTGGCTGACACTGCCCTGACAGGTACATCATGGTCAATATGCATCGCCGATGCAATGACGGGGGAGACGGTTTTCGGATATGACGCGGAGCGAAACCTTGCTCCGGCATCAGTTACAAAACTGTATCCTACGGCAACGGCCCTTTCACTTCTGGGCAGTGACTTCTCCTTTAAGACTGAACTGCTGATGTCAGGCGAACTGAACAAGCGCAAGGGTATACTGGAGGGAGACATTATCATCAGAGGAGGAGGTGACCCCTGCCTTGCCTCACCCTATTTCTCTGATCATTACGGAAACGTCATAGAGACATGGGTCGCTGCCGTCAGGGAAGCGGGGGTGCTGCATGTCAAAGGAAGGGTGGCAGCATCGGAATCAATCTATGATTTTGATCCTGTGCCGGGTGGCTGGTCATGGGATGACCTCGGTAATTATTACGGCGCCGGAGTGTATGACATAAACTTCAACGATAACACCTACAAGATTTATGTGACGGGCTACAGTGAAGGTGCCGCGGCGTCAATAGATTCAGTCAGCGAACTGGGGAGGGAGATGCATATCATTAATTACCTGACGTCGTCCGGCACCTCCGACAGGGGTTATGTCTACAACGCACCATATTCATATGATGCATGGATTGCCGGCAGCGTACCTGCGGACCGCAGCATTATCCTTAAGGCCTCCATGCCCGATCCTCCGGGTATACTGGTGAGACATCTGACTGAAAAACTCCGGGAAGCCGGAATTAAGGTCGACGGCATGTCCTCAGATGAAAGGATTGATACCAGGGGAATGGATATCACCCCTGTGGCCGTCACTGTCTCCCCTCCGCTCAGTGAGATAATTAAAGTCACAAACCACGAAAGCGTAAACCTGTATGCTGATCAGTTGAGGAAGCACCTTGGCTACTACATTTTGGGTTCAGGTTCATTCAGCGCCGGGACTGAAGTCATAAAGCTCTTTCTCAGTTCTGCAGGATGTGAGCCTGACCGTGCACTGATGCTTGACGGTTCCGGACTGTCGCCGAACAATGGCATCAGCGCCAGGCTTCGGTTCCGGACTGTCGCCTAACAATGGCATCAGCGCCAGGCTTACGGCAGGTCTGCTGGTTTACATGTACAACAGCAAGGACTCGTCAGTTTTTCTCTCGTCGCTGCCGGCTGCCGGCGAATCAGGCACAATGAAGAACTATTTCCGGAGTGATGTGTTTAAGGGAAGAGTTGTGGCAAAGACCGGATCAATATCCGGAGTAAGGGCATTTGGCGGGTATGTCACAACCCGGAGCGGAAAGACCATGGCTTTCACAATGATTGCCAACGGGTTCACGGTACCCTGGAGACAGGTTACTGACAGGATGGAGAAGATCATCGAAGAGCTGATAATAACCCACTGATTCCTGGCTCAGGTTTATCAGATGAGGGTACGGCCTGCCTCCGGGGTCATCCCTTTTAATATTCTTTAACATAAAGGGGGGAATAAACAGCTAATTTTGCAGGTCAGTATTTTCAGGTAAAAAGCAGATCATAATAGAGAATGAAAAAAGGTTCTAAAATAGCATTGTGGATAAGCATCCCACTCGTCCTTGCAGTCGGTTTCGCAGGTCCGAGACTGGGTCTTTTCGGGAATGGCAAGGTAACTGAAGAAAAGGGTGCTGCCACAGCAGGGGCACCTGCCACGGCGCAGGCATCACAGGCGGCAGCTCCGGGACAGGGTCAGAGAGGGCCTCAGGGAGGGGCTGTGCTTCCTGTCTCCGGACAGATAGCAAAACCGTCATATCTTTCAAACGGCATAAGGTCAGCCGGCTCACTGCTGGCCAATGAGGAGGTTGACATTGTAAGCAAGGTGTCCGGAAAGGTGACGGGGGTCTTCTTCAGGGAGGGCTCTGTGGTAAGGAAGGGAGACATGATGGTCAAGATTTATGACGAGGACCTGCAGGCACAACTCCGCCGTTCACAGATACAGGAGAAGATGCTCTCGGAAAAACTTGAGCGTCAGAGGGTACTGCTCTCAAAGGATGCCGTGAGCCGCGAGTCTTTCGACCAGCTGCAGACTGACTATAACGTTATTCTTGCCGATATCAACCTCCTGAAGGTTCGTATTGCTGAGACTGAGGTAAGAGCTCCTTTTGACGGAATTATCGGCTTCCGCTATGTGAGCGAAGGGACATACGTTCAGCCGTCAGTGAAGATCGCTCACCTGACTGACAACTCACAGCTTAAGCTTGAGTTCGGCATCGCGGAAAAATACATCTCCCAGCCACTGACGAACAAAAAGGTATCTTTTACGGTTCCGGGCTATAAGGATGAGTTCTTTGCCCAGGTATATGCCATCGACTACAGGGTTGATGAAGCTACCCGCACCATCGGTGTCAGGGCCCGTACCGACAACAGGGACGGACGGCTCGTTCCCGGCATGTTCGCTGAGATAACCCTGATAACAGACGAGAGGGAGAACGCAATCCTGGTGCCGACAGAAGCTGTTGTGCCTGACATGAATGAGAAAAGGGTCTGGGTACTGAGGGGAGGCAAGGCTGTACTGACCCCTGTCACATCAGGCAACCGCACACAGAACATGATCGAAATACTATCGGGCATTTCTGTTGGTGACACGGTAATAACAAGCGGGCTGATGCAACTGAGGCCCAATATGGCAGTAAGGGTAAATATCGCAGACTGAAAGTCCCTTACCTGAAAACCATTACTACAATAACAAACTGAAAATGAGTTTATCATCACTAAGCATACAGAGGCCGGTTCTGGCCACCGTAATGAGTCTCGTGGTACTCTTGCTGGGAGGAATCGGCTTCACATACCTGGGGGTGCGTGACTATCCCAGTGTTGACCCGCCGATAGTAACGGTTTCAACCTCCCTGCCCGGGGGGAACTCCGATGTTGTTGAGACGCAGATAACCGAGCCTCTCGAATCAGCCATCAACGCTGTACAGGGCATAAGGTCAATCTCCTCCTCCAGCAGCGACGGGTCAAGCCGCATAACGATAGAGTTCAAGCTGGAGGTTGATATGGAAACTGCCGTCAATGACGTGCGCGACAAGGTGTCAGGCGCTCTCAGACGTCTGCCACAGGATGTCGACCCTCCGGTGGTGCAGAAGGCAGACGCCGACGCACAGCCAATCTTCGCCGTTACACTCAGGAGCGATACACGCTCTCTCATTGACGTCAGCACTTTCGCCGAGATCAATTTCAAGGAGAGGTTGCAGACCATATCAGGGGTAAGCGCCGTGAGTGTCTGGGGATCGAAGAAACTCGCCATCAGGATGAAGATGGACCCCGCCAGGCTGGCAGCGTACGGCCTCACTCCGCTGGATGTCAGGAATGCTGTGACACGGGAGAATGTTGAGCTTCCGTCAGGCAGAATCGAAGGTGACAACACAGAACTTACCATCAGAACAATGGGTCGCCTGAGGACGATAGAAGAATTCAATAACCTCATTATCGCAAAGAAAGATGACCGTGTGGTTAAGTTCAGCGATATCGGAATCGCAGAGGTCGAT
>JALOMM010000169.1 GCA_025455535.1 Bacteroidales bacterium
CTGCTCGATTTTGTCGCCCGCCTCGCAGTCATCAGGCTTTCTGAGGGGCGGACTGATGACAAAGGGGGCTGTTTTTTCGAAAAGACCGAGGTATTTTGAATCGTCAAGTAAAAGGTACTGCGGGCATGTCTCCGCATAAACAACCTGTCCGCGTGACTTAGCCTCCCTGATATGGTTAAGCGATTCACGGGCTGATACATGTACAATGTAGAGCGGACAGCCGGCTTTGTAAGCAAGATCGACAGCGTTTCCGACAGCCTCAGCCTCAAGCTGTGCCGGCCGCGAAAGAGGATGGAATTCAGGCGTTGTTTTACCTTCAGCGATGAAGCTGTTGCGCAGCTGCTCGATTTTATCGCCAGCCTCACAGTGTGCTGTGACCATTCCGCCTGCTTTACCGACGGTCTCCATGACCCTGAAGAGGTCATCGTCTTCCAGTCCCACAGTATCCTTGTAGGCCATATATACCTTGAACGAGGTGACCCCCCTGGCGAAGCATTCGCTTATCTCAGAGGCGGTGCTGTTGCGCCACTCCACCGGGCTGACGTGAAAGGCATAGTCAGTCAGCGACTCTGCGGCCTCTGCCATGCGCCTGTCAAGGGCTTTGACCAGCGACTCGCCCCTTTCGGGGGTGACGAAGTCAATTAATGTTGTGGTGCCTCCGCTTAGTGCCGCCCGGCTGCCGGTAAGGAAGCTGTCAGACGAATATCCTGCTGCAGAGGGGAGGTGCATGTGGACATGCGGATCAACCCCGCCGGGGAAGATGTACATACCGGCTGCATCAATTACCCTGTCGCAGTTTCTCCGTGTTATGCCGCGGCCCAGTGCCGATATCACACCCCCGTCAATAAACAGGTCTGTTTCCGTTACACCGGAGGGTGTCACAACGGCACCGTTGATGATGAGGATCTTCACCTGCCGTTCTGTTTCATCGATCCGTACACCTTCCTCATGGTGGCTATCTTGTCATCATTCTGTGCCACGGCGCGGCTGGTGAACATCATCACCCCGCTGCTGCATCCTGCGGTGCCGAGGTGCAGTACCTGGCTGAACTCCTCAGGGGTGACGGTATATGGTTCATCGTAAGCCTGAACGATAGTCCACACCCTGGGATACTCTCCCTCCTTTATCCCCAGCCGGTCGCACAGCCATGCGGTGTTTTCCCCTACCCACTGAGGAGTCCTTCCCATCCGGGCATGATACACCATGGGCGAGAAGACGTCAGTGACCCCGCGCAGCATGTCGTAGTCGAGGCCTAGGATACGGCGTTGTGCACCGTCGAACTCATCGTCGTTCCACGGGCAGTGATAGATGCCCAGAAGCATTCCGGGGTCATGCCCCTTGACTATCCCTCTCATCTCTTTTACCCATCCGGCGATGACCCTGCATCGCCATTCGCGCCACAGGCTGTCAGCCGAGGAGAGTATCCACGACGCCCTTGCCGGGGTGTCACCTGGCGGCACTTTCACCGCCATCTCCTTCCCGAAGAGTGTGATGCAGCGGTCGCAGAAGCATGTCTCGGGAAGAATCGGCTCAGGGTCCTCGAACTGGGCATGCCAGTGAAGGTAGTCGAGCCATATGCCGTCAAGGTCAAACCTGTTCAGCAGGCTGTGCAGCTCGGCTGTGCGGTACTCCCTGAAGGCGGTGTCGGTGGGGCAGACCCCCATGAACCACGTCGCAGGCTCCACCATTTTACCATGATCATCCACGGCCCACGCCTCAGGGTGGTTCTCGACATATCCCTTGCCGTTCAGCAGAGGGAACTCGGCGAACACCTTTGCCCCTTCTGACCGCGTCCGTAAAAGCATGGAATCATTGATGGAATGCCAGTTCAGAAAGACTGCATTCACGCTGAGGGAGTCGAGCCTGTGACCCTTCTCCCACAGAGGTGCCGGGCTGCCGTAGATGCCCAGTATCCGTACCTCATTTTTCTTTTCTGCCTGCCGGCACTGGCTGTGGGTCAAAGCGACAAGTGCTGACAGGGATATTAAAATCACTGTTCTCATGAACCTTTTCACCTGCTGATTTACTGTTTCTCCTTTGCTGCAAGAAGGCTTATCTCCTTTCCGGCAATGATATTTTGCGGATGATCCGCCTTTACCAGGCTTATCATTGACAGAGCCAGCTCCTCCATGGTGTTGAAGCCGTTAGGGAACAGCTTTTTCCCGGCAGGGAGGAACCAGTTAATGTATTTGTAAAACGAGTGTGCCCGCGTCTGTCCCGGATAAGGCCTGATGAATCCCGGGCGGTAGCCATAGGCTCTTCTGAACGGAAGCTTCATCAGGTCGTTCTCGGTCTTCCCCTTGATCCTTGCCCATTCGATCCGGCCCTTCTCGGTTCCGTCGGTCCCTGCACCGGATACATAAATGAATACCATGTTTTTATTCAGCCTGCTGACTGTCTCACCGAAATGCATCGTAAGCTGGTAGGTCACCTTGTAGTATTCATCCATCTTCTTGCCGAGCGATGTGACTCCAAGGCAGAAGAAGCATGCGTCATAGCCTGCCAGCTGCGATTCGACGGGTGAGAGATCATGAAAGTTCTCATGAACTGTCTCTGTCAGTTTCGGGTGGGTGATGCCGAGGCGGCGCCTGTTTATTTTCAGGACCTTTTCGACGTCGGGATTATCGAGGCAGGCGAGAAGTACCCCTTCCCCCACCATTCCTGTAGAACCGGTGATTATTACTTTCATACGTCAGTCTATAACACAATACTCATTTATGTATCCATAGCGTCAGGCTTCATACTCCTGCTACCACCACATCATCAAAGACAAGGCTTGGGAGTCTTGCCGGGCTGTAGATCCAGGGATCGTTTGCAACCTCAACCAGTTTATTCCAGAAATTCAGGTGATTGTCAGCAATATTCATCTCTGCCACGTTCTGTACAAAGCTACCTCTTTCATAGAGTTTTCCTATAACACCGAGTGAAAAGTCACCTGTGGTTGAGTTGGAGTTACCCCCGATAAAGCCTGTTATCAGGATACAGCGTCCCAGGTCTTTTATTATGTCATCGATGCTCCTGGGTCCAGGCGGAATGATATAGTTGGAAATAGATCCTGAAGTAGGCTCCCAACCTAATTTACGACTGTAGTACCAGTCGACAAGAAACTCATCCAGGATTCCTTCAGTAAGTAAGGTTCGCTTCCTGGCAGGAAATCCGTCACTGTCATAATACCTTGAACCCAGTCCCCTGGGAATAAAGGGATCGTCAATCACAGTCAGATGTTTACTGCCTATCTGTTTTCCCTTTTTATCGGCAAGGAAAGATCTTTTCTGCTGGATATTTCCTGCATACATTGCATCACCAAGGCCTGAAAGAACACGTTCTGCGCCACGGTTCAGGAGAATAACCGGGATTTTTGTCGTTGCGATCTTCCTGCCGCCCATCAGATCAAGAGTTCGTCTGGCTGCTTCACTTCCGATTTCCTCAAGCGGGGGAAGGTCGCTTCTGTAAGTGCACTGCAGGTAATTATAACCTGCCGGACGCCGGTCACCCTCATCCTGTGCTGACATTGATGCGCCGATGACACAATATGTACCCTTGGTTGAACCTTCAAAGCCATTGCTCGATTTAACGAACTCCTCATACAGGCCATCATATTCTCCTGCTTCAACAGAGATAACCTTATCACCGCCTTGCTGCAGGCAGGCTTCTTCAACGACTTTGACCATTGTATGTCTGTTCTCAGGAGTAAGCCGAGGATAATCAGGGTCATAAAGCTGAAGATCGGCATCTGTCATTCCGGCATAGTATTTCGGATCAGGAAGTGTGCGAAACGGATCCTCCTCCATGATGTTTGCATTTCCGACAACATCTGTGATAAATCCTTCAAGGGTTGATTTTCGAAAGTCGGGGGTTGACTGCACTGCAAACCTGTTGTTAGTATAGACCTCCAGGGAGAGACCCTGGGTTGTGGCTTCCTTGATGACATCGGGTTTACGGTCCCGGTAGATTATCTCCACCAGACGCCTCTTGGAGATGTTCACCCTGCAGTCATTGGCACCTGCCTTCTTTGCCTGGATGATCACCCAGTCTGCCAGTTCAGGGAAGCTCAGCGGTTTATCTTTTAAATATGTCATGATCGGCCTCCTTTCTGCTGTGTTCCACCGACTGTAAGTGATTTAACAAGGCATGTTGGCATTCCGAATGATACAGGAACTCCCTGCCCGTCCTTGCCGCACTGACCGGCACCTCCGTAATACATCTTCAGGTCATTTGCCGCAGCTGTAATATTTGCGAGCATCTTAGGCCCGTTGCCCATAATGTTTACATCCTTTATCGGGGATGTAAGCTTGCCGTTTTCGATCATTCGGCCCTGAGAGACGTAGAATGCAAAGTCACCTTCACCTATTTTTACTTCACCGTTGCTTACATCCTCGACATATATTCCATTGCCTGCCTGCCTGATCACGTCTTCAACAGTGGCGTTTCCTCCAAGCATGTATGT
>JALOMM010000170.1 GCA_025455535.1 Bacteroidales bacterium
CAATGCTGGAGAGGCCGGAGAAACGGGTACAAGTGAAGGGGTAGCCGGCGGGGAGGGAAACCAGGGTGTTGAGACTGGCACAGTTGGTGCCCCTAATTATGGGCCGGGTGGAGGCATCGGGGATGGCACCATCTCTTTCAGTCTCGGTGACAGAAACTACCGGTCAATTCCCAAGCCTCTATACGACTACCAGAAAGAAGGTAAGGTGGTTGTCGAGATATCCGTCAACAGGGCAGGCGTCGTAACAGATGCATTTCCAGGGGTTAAAGGATCAACAACGGCTGACACTGATCTTTGGAGGGAAGCCAAGAAGGCAGCCTTGAAAGCAACATTCGAAAGCAACAATAATGCTCCCCTCCTGCAAAAAGGTACAATCACATATATTTTCAAGCTGAAGTAGCCACGCCTGCTAGGCTCAGAACCAGCCTAGAAGAAGATCAAAGGCCCCTGTCAGCTTGAGTGCTGATGCTAGCACGGCCACCAGCAGGACTATCCGGACCACCTTCGGGCCCCAGCTGACTGCAAACTTTGAGGCTATCAGTGCGCCCACACCCTGCCCGGCAGCAAGGATCAGACCCATAAAATAATTCACCTGTCCGCTCACGATGAAGACCAGCAGCGCCACAGCTGTAAATATTGCCACAATGGCCACCTTCACTGCGTTGGCCTTCGTGAGACCCATCCCGGCCCCGAGGACAAGGGCGGCAAGCAGAAAGAATCCCACTCCGGCCTGTATGAATCCACCGTATATGCCAATGAAAAAGAAGATGAGTATCACCCATCCGCGGCGGCGGGCGCTTATTCCCAGAGCGTGTTCACGAACCCACTGTTCGGGCTTGTAGAGAATGACAAAAAACATGAAGATCAGCAGTCCGCCGATGAGCAGCTCCATGATCCTTTCATTGATCCTGATAGCCACCAGCGAGCCTGCCAGCGACCCCAGCGTTGCGGGAATGGCCATCCACAAGCTTTCCCTGACGCTGTAAATCTTCTGATTCCTGAAGCTCCACGCTCCGATGGTACTCTGAACCAGGACTCCTATTCTGTTGGTGCCGTTGGCTATGTTTGCCGGCAGGCCGAGAAACATCAGCAGCGGAAGGGTCAGAAGCGAGCCGCTGCCGGCAAGGGTATTCACAAACCCTGCAAAGAGTCCGGCAGCTATGACTGCCAGATACATGTACCATTCCATCAGTAGCCGGAGTTATTTATCTGCCTAAACGGCAAAAAGTGGGAGATCTTTCATCATCTTACGGACCCGTTCTCCTACTGATCCGATAACCGTCTCATTTTCAATGTTGCTTATCACCTCATCAATGAACTCCACAATGACACTCATGTCACCTTCCTTCAGTCCGCGTGTCGTTATGGCGGGTGTTCCAACCCTTATCCCCGATGTAAGGAAAGGAGATCGTGAGTCAAAAGGAACCATGTTCTTGTTTACGGTGATATGGGCCCTGACAAGTGTGTTCTCCACTTTTTTGCCTGATATCTCAGGGAACTTTGTTCTCAGGTCAATGAGCATCGAATGATTGTCTGTACCGTCTGATATTACCTTGTACCCCAGGTTCATAAAAGCCCCGGCCATGACTGATGCGTTTTTCTTTACCTGCTGCTGGTAGATGCGGAACTGAGGGGTAAGGGCCTCACCGAAGGATACTGCCTTGGCGGCGATAACATGTTCGAGGGGGCCTCCCTGTATACCCGGGAAGACGGCTGAGTTAAGGACTGCCGACATCATCTTCACCTCTCCCTTGGGTGTTGTCAGTCCCCACGGATTGATGAAGTCTTTTCCCATAAGGATAATCCCGCCCCTGGGGCCCCGAAGGGTCTTGTGAGTTGTTGATGTGACTATGTGTGCAGATTTAAGCGGATTATCAAGCAACCCTGCGGCAATGAGCCCTGCAGGATGGGCCATGTCTACCATCAGAAGTGCCCCGGTCATGTCAGCTATCTCGCGCATGCGACCATAATTCCACTCCCTTGAATATGCCGACGCACCTGCAACAATAAGCTTCGGTTTCTCCCTCAGTGCAACCTCCTCCATCATATCATAATCAACCCGCCCTGTCTCCTGCCTGACGACATATGACACCGGCCTGTACAGTATCCCTGAAGAGTTTACCGGTGACCCGTGTGACAGGTGACCGCCATGAGAGAGATCGAGTCCCATGAATGTGTCACCAGGCTTCAGTACGGCCAGAAACACAGCCATATTTGCCTGTGCACCCGAATGAGGCTGAACGTTGGCATATTCTGCATCGAACAACTGCTTGAGCCTGTCGATGGCAAGCTGCTCCACCTGGTCAACCACCTCGCAACCACCATAGTACCTGTAACCCGGATACCCCTCTGCATATTTGTTCGTAAGAACCGAACCCATTGCCTCAAGTACCTGCGGACTGACAAAGTTCTCGGAGGCAATAAGTTCTATGCCATCCGTCTGACGTTCACGTTCACGATCGATCAAATCAAATATCACACTGTCTCTTTTCATATTTCTTTATATTAAAATCTCTGATTATTAACTGTTTGAATGTCAGGCCTCAATCGGTTCCGGACACAAATATACACTTAATTATAATTTTAACCATGAGCCGGATTTTTACTATTTTAGCATTTCACGGAGGCTCCGTTTAAGAGTGATACAACAAATCAGGTAACTCAATCAGATGATCATGAAAAAGATAATCGCATTGGTTTTTGCAGCTCTGCTCCTTTGCGGATGCGGGCATGATAAGCCGCTGAAAAGTACAGGGCATTATCCGCTGCCGGGGAAAATACCCGTTCCTGCAATCTCGTTCAATCCTGAGCACTACATCTGTTACCGCACCTCGTCGGAGATAATTATTGACGGACAGATCACTGACGATGAATGGTCGCTTGCACCCTGGAGCAACTACTTCACTGACATTGAAGGTGACCTGAAGCCGAAACCGCTCCACGACACAAGGATCAGGATGCTCTGGGATGACAACTACCTGTATGTGGCTGCTGAGCTTGTCGAACCGCATATATGGGCTACCCTCAGGCAGCGGGACACGATCATTTATTATGACAATGATTTTGAGGTGTTTATTGATCCGGACGGCGACACACACGGCTATTATGAGTTTGAAATGAATGCCTACAACACGGTGTGGGATCTGCTGCTCACCACCCCCTACCGCGACTTCGGGAAGGTGATTGATGCATGGGACATCAAAGGACTCATGTCTGCTGTCAAAATTTTCGGGACAATAAATGATCCGTCAGACATCGATGAGAAGTGGACCATTGAGCTGGCCTTCCCCTTCGATGTGCTTAAGGAATGGGGAGATGTCCCTGAAGAGGGAACGCAGTGGCGGGTAAACTTCTCGAGAGTGAACTGGAAGACAAAGCATGTTAACGGCAGGTACGTCAAGGAGACTGACCCTGCCACCGGCAAATCTCTCCCGGAGTTTAACTGGTTATGGTCTCCGCAGGGGCTCATCAATGTGCATTACCCTGAGATGTGGGGTTTCCTACAGTTCAGCACCGGTGACGGTTCAGGCGAACCTGCTGAGTTTGTAATGAATCCTGATGAAAAGATAAAATGGAATTTGCGTAAACTCTATTATGCGCAGAGGGCATACGCAGCCGAGAAAAACCATTATGCAGACGATGCTGCCATTCTCCTGGAGTATGGATACAAGGACAAGGGAGAATCACCCGAGATAATAATCACCATGTCAGGTTATGAAGCCTCTCTCCCTTCTGCGGAGAAAAACGGCTATGTATGTATTGACAGCCAGGGTCGCACATGGACCATTGATCTCTCAACCGACAAATGAAATCTGTTTATATGAAAAGAATATCTCTCCCACTTATTCTGCTAACCGTCTGCATCATTGCAGGTTGCGGAAGAACCGGCACTGAAGATACTGTCACCTTTGTCAGTGTCGATCCGCTTGAAAAGATATTCAGAGAGACTGCATTCTTCAACTCTGCCCCGGCAGCAGCAGATGCAGCGAGGGGTGAGCACGCAACTTTCCAGTTTGCTCTCAGGTCATCAGTTCCACTCAGGAACGTGACTGTTGAGGTTACTGACCCTCTGAATGAGACTCTCTCACTTCCTGTCGAGTACACCGGACTGGTTAATTACGTGCATGTCGGGCGCGCCACTCCAAACCCCGCCAGGGACAGGCTGCAGCCGATCTCCGGATGGTACCCTGATCCGATCATTGTAGCCGGAGAATTTGACCTAGGGGCTGACGATACCCGCCCTGTATGGATATCAGTACGAATACCGGCAGATGCACGGGAAGGTACCTACACCGGGAAAGTAACAGTTAAGGGTAAGACCGGCCGGAAAAACTTCAGCATTGAGGATACATTTGAAGTGACTGTATACCCTGTCGATCTGACTGAGACGACACTTAAGGTCACCAACTGGTTCTTTACCTCACGACTTGACCT
>JALOMM010000014.1 GCA_025455535.1 Bacteroidales bacterium
TGTTGATGAAATTACTGCTGACATAGTTCATTTTGTGGATGGACGATTCAGTGCCGGAGAATCGTTTGTTATGGCTGGGTACTCTCTCGGTGCAACTGTCATTGCCGAAGCGTTTGTCAGGCTGAAGCATAAACCGGAGCGGATAATACTTATTGAACCGAATGCAACTTTTAAATTCCCGGGATGGCTCGCTGTACTTGCCAGGTTTTCAGGGATCATCTATACTCCATTGAAACCGTTTCTTAAGTGGTACATGAGAAGATTCAGGATAAACATTAAGGAAGACCATGAGATGTACCTCATTAACTGCCGTATACTTGATGCAGCGGAACCTGTCCGGCTGGGTCGTACCGTCAGGGCGTTAAGGCCTTATATCATGGGTGAATGCCTGCAGGAAATCACAATCCCGTCAATGGTCGTAGTCGCCTCAAAGGATATGTTTCACAGTCACGGTGAAGGGTCTTACATTTCTGAAAGAATAATTAACTGCACCAGGCTTGATATGAGTGACAATAAGCAGACCCACAGTGCTGAGATGGGAAGGGTGATAAGTGAATTTATCCTATCGGAAGCTTAGTATGTCAGGAGGAGAGCCCGGGATAAATGATCAGGTATCCGTTCACCCCGGTAATCCGGAGTGCCTTCTTCATAAGTGTGCCATAAGCCTGTTCATACGAGACACTGCCTCTCTGAGGTGAAACGATGACAAGGAGATCATCCGGCTTTATCTGCAGGTTTATATCCTGAATTTCCTTTTCATCAGGGAAAGAGTAGAAATTATGAGATATGTGGCTCCTGACTTTATGGATAATGTCTTCGATTGACCTGTATGTAGTTCCGAAGGAATAGCTGTTCAGAGGGATAGAGGTGCTTTCAGATATTCTGATAACTTTATCGATAATACTCATGAATCTTGGTTCCTTCTCAACATTCCTTGGCAGAATAAGAAGAACTCTCTTGCAGAGGTTAATAGGAGATACTGCATTATAGACAAAAATATTCTGTTCTGAGTCGTTGGTTAAATTTTCCAGCGGGCGGCCGAACAGAAAGTCTGCCAGGCTTGATTTTCCTTGTGTGCCGATGAGAATGTCTGTTGCCCCCTTCTCCCTTGCCACCCTTTTTATCCCGGATACAACATTATTGTCAATTGTTGCCAGGGTTTCAAGTTTCCTGCCAGCCGCAATTGCCCGCGTCCCAGCCTTTTCGAGCGTCGATCTTGCCAGCGCGAGCTTTTTTGCAGCATCCTCATCATCATCAACAACGCAAAGTCCGTAAAGCGGATTATTATGATTTTTCTTTTTGAGTGTCAGGGCCAGATCAACCAGCCTCTCCATGTTCTGAGGGTTAGACAGCGAGATAATAATGGTTTCCCTGGTTAGATCGTTTTTTACAGAGCTATCATGAGTTCCGCCAAGGGCTATGTTGCGTGCTGCTGATTCGGTAATTAATGAAGAGACAAGGCATGTTACCAGTATCAGGATGATTGTGCCGTTAATTACATTCTCATCAATTATTCCGATGCGGTAACCGACCATTATTACGGCAAGTATGGCTGCGGCATGAGAGCTTGTCAGTCCGAAGAGAAGCCGTCGCTGATAGGTTGAGAACTTAAAAATCCGTGAAGTTATTTCAGAGGCAGCCCATTTACCGGCAAGGGCTACTGTTGTCAGTACTGCAGCTACAATCAAAGGTACAGGACCTGCAAATATGACCCTGAAATCGACAATCATGCCGACACTTATCAGAAAAAATGGAATGAAGAGGGCATTCCCGGTAAAATCAATCCTGTTCCGCAGAATTGAAGCAGCAGGGATAATCCGGTTAAGGATAAAACCTGCGGCAAAGGCGCCTATTATCGGCTCCAGGCCTGCTATCCTGGCCAGCAATGCACAGATAAAAACAATAAAGGCCACAAAAATGAACTGTGAATAGTTATCATCCTCGAGACGCCTGAAGGCCCACCGCGAGACGACCGGGATTACATAAACCATAAACAGCAGAAAAAGGATAAATGATATTATTAACGTAATGTAAAGATCAACACTGCTTCCGCCTGTTGCTGTTCCGGCAATTGCGGCAAGAACAAAAAGAACCAGAGTATCGGTAATGACTGTTCCTCCGGTGGCCACTGCCACAACTTCATTCCTTGCAATGCCAAGCCTTGTGACAATAGGATAAGACACCATGGTGTGCGTGGCGAACATATTGGATATCATCAGGCTTGTGATGAGATTGTAATTAAGAAGATAATAACACACTGGAAGGCCGATGCCGAAGGGTACGATGTAAGTCAGTATACCGAATACTATGCTTTTGTTCCGGGTCCGGCTAAACTGCTGCTGGTCAAGATCAAGCCCTGCAATGAACATCAGAAAAAGCATCCCGATGGTTGAGAAGAGGTCAACTGCAAGACTCTTCTCGATAATGTTAAGGCCATTCGGGCCAATGATAATGCCTGAAATTATCAGTCCTATAATTCCGGGGATCCTGAATTTCCGCAGGAAGACCGGGGCTGCCAGGATTATGCCCAGAATCAGCACAAAAACGATCACCGGATCATTTACCGGTAATTTTATCAGGTCTCCTATATGCTCCCCGAACAGGTTCAATTAACAAACCGATTTTTATTTCGTGATGCAATTTAGAAAAAAAGAAAGAGACCATTTTAAAGGTCTCTTTCATGATCAGGCTCTATTTCTCTTCAGGTAGAAAGACCAGCTCCATAAGGTCCGCTTTGGCCAGATATTTTTTTACCAGTTTCTGAATGGTTTTTTCAGTCATGCCGTCGAGGATTTCATTGTAGTTAACGGCGGCATTGTTGTCTATGCCTGTCAGATAGTAACTGCGTATGGTGTTTGCCCAGTAGCTGTTATGCAGCAGAGCCTCCTCCCTCGTTTTCAGCAAATTACTGACTGTTTTATCCAGGTTCTCCTTAGAAGGACCGTTTTTGGCAATACTCTCCAGTTCCCTGTAAATAATAGACTTGAGCTCATCAGCTCTCTGCGGGTCACATTCGAATGCAACCATGAGAACAGACTTCGCAACAGGCCTCAGCTGTGACGACGCATTGACGCTTACCCCATAGGTGCCGCCCTCTGCCTCGCGCACTTTCTCGGTGTAAACGAGATCAAGGATACCTTTCAGGACATCCATCGCGATGTAATTCTTTGGTACATATTTCGACTCGGCCGAATAGCTGATCACTACTGTTGCCTTGGGCACTGCCATAGGTATCGGTATTTCCTTCCTGACGGTACCCTCAGGCTGTCTGACGCCAAGGTCTTTCCACGTCTCAGAGAGATTCTTCGAGGGGAGCGACCCTATATATCTTGAGGCCATCTCACGGGCAACTGACTCTTCAATGTTGCCGGTGATGAAGAAAGTAAATGCCGAGGCGTCATCAAAGGCTGTCTCATAGATATAATTAACGTCTTCAAACCTTATCTTCTTCATTGATTCAGGTGTCGCAACAAAGGTACGGGGATGATAACCTGTCATGTTAAGGCTGAGGCTGTCACCCATCATCTTTCTGGGATCCTTCTGCTGTGCTGCAATCATTGCTGAGAAGCGCCCCAGGAGGGCATCAAAGGCCTCCCTGTTGTAGTTCGGCCGGGCAAACCTGAGATAGAGAAGCTGCATCAATGTCTCAAAGTCCTTCGGCGTGGAGGAGCCGGAGACAGTCTGCATGACTTCCTGAACTCCAAGTGTGACGGAAGCTTTTTTCCCGGCCAGCATTTTTGTCAGGGTAGGGTTGTCAAACTCTCCTGCCCCGTACGCCGATATTATCTGCTGGAAGAGGCTAAGTGAGGGTACGAGTGAGTCTGCATATACCGAAGCGCCACCGTACGCAAAGCCTGATACCGAGACATTGTCTTTCTCGAAATCAGCATGCCTGAAAATTACTTTGGCTCCGTTTGAGAGAGTCCACTCCGTTGCTCCGAACTGTGCAACAGGCATTGTTTTAATGACCTCAGCCCCGGCAAGGGGCTCATTTATCAGGTCAAGACCTCCTGCAATATCTTCATACGGAGCTATTTCTGCTTCACTTACTTTCTTCACGATGGCAAGTGCCTCAGGTTCAGAGAGATGAGATTTGCCTTCCGGGCCCTCGACGATGATGAAGCTGTTATCTTCAACAACAAGCCCCTTCAGCCTGGCAGAGACCTCTTCCTTTGAGATCTGGGGAAGTATTTGCTTGTAATAATCATACCGGACATCAAGCGACGGTACAGGCTCACCGGTGAGGAAATAATCGCTGATCTGTGCAGCCCATGAATCATTGCTGATCTTGTCTCTCTGTCTGTACATACTCTCGAAGTTTGCCAGCATTGTCGACTTTGCTCTTTCAAGCTCGCCCTGTGTGAATCCATAACGGCGTGCCCGTTCTAGCTCGGTAAGGGCCGCTTCAAAGGCCTTTCCCTCCTCATTTTCGCGGGCTGTGGCCGAGAGGGAAAGTGCACTGTAGTTTCTGGGTATAAAAGAGCTGTAACTGAGGCCACCCGAAACGAACGGAGGCGTACCTTTCTGAAGGATCTCGCTGAACCTAGTTCGCATCATGCTGTTCATCAATGAGATGACAAATCCGTCACGCATATACTCCGTATCCCTGGGTCTGTTATCACGCAGGCTGTCGATGATCATCAGGCTGACTGATGTCTCGGGAGCTTCGGGGTCGGTCACGAGCAGGTATTTTGTGCCCGATTTCGGGATAAGGAGGCTTTCGGGTCTTGGTTTCGGATTTTCAACAGCCGGTATCGTTGAAAAGATCTTCCTGATGCTTGCTTCAACGGCATCGACGTCGATATCTCCCACGACAGCGATGGCCTGAAGATCTGTGCGATACCAATCGTGGTAAAATGCCCGCAAAGTATCAGGGTGGAAGTTCCTCAGGACGGCTGTATCTCCGATTATACTTCTGTCAGCATATTTTGATCCTTCAAGGACGACGGGCAGAATTTCAAACATCATTCTCCGGGATGCGTTTCGTCCGCTCCGCCACTCTTCTATAATAACACCGCGTTCATTGTTTATTTCCTCATCGGCAAGCGTGAGATAATCAGACCAGTCGGCAAGAATCATGAGGCATGTGTCTGTCAGTCCCGGCTTATCAACAGGCACGTCACTGATATTGTAGACTGTCTCATCAAAGCTTGTATAAGCATTGATATTTCTTCCGAAGGCAACGCCGTGCTTTTGCAGCTTACTGAGAATATCCTTTCCGGGGAACCTCTTCGTTCCGTTAAAGGCCATGTGTTCAAGGAAATGGGCAAGTCCGTTCTGGCTGTCGGTCTCGAGTATTGAGCCGACGTTCTGGATGATATAATAACTTGCCCTGCCGGCAGGCTCGGTGTTATGCCTGATGTAGTAGGTCAGGCCGTTATCCAGTTTTCCGATACGGTATGCCGGGTCTACAGGCACAGGGTCTCCGGGTGCTGACACGGCAAAAGTGGCAATACCCAATACAATGAAAATAGAAAAAAGAAGCGTTCTTTTCATAACAGCAGCGATTTAATTATGGACAAAAATTAAGATAACCAGACTCCAAAGGTATCAAAAACCGATCATGAACAATGGTTTTCAATTTGATTGCAAGCTTTTCAGAAGAGGCCGTGCAGCTCAGCGTTGATCTTGTCAATCACCTCGCTGAGATGCTCCTTGTTTTCGGGGAAGTCGTAATAGTCGGCCTCAAGGATAAGAAGCCTGCCAAGTTTGTATGACTCTATCCAGGCCTCATAACGCTCGTTAAGTCTTTTAAGATAATCGAGACGTATTGAGCTTTCATACTCTCTTCCGCGCTTCTGGATCTGGTTTACGAGTGTAGGGACAGAGGCTCTGAGATAGAGCAGAAGGTCAGGCGGTTCGACTAGTGAACTCATCAGCTTGAAGAGTGTGAAATAGTTTTCGAAGTCACGCGTTGACATCAGCCCCATGGCATGCAGGTTGGGAGCGAATATATAGGCATCTTCGTAGATGGTGCGGTCCTGAACAATCGTATTCTTCGCCTTCTTTATTTCAAGGACCTGGCTGAAGCGGGAGTTCAGGAAGTATATCTGGAGGTTAAATGACCACCTCTGCATGTCTTCGTAGAAGTCATTAAGATATGGGTTCTCGTCAACATCCTCATAATGAGCCTGCCAGCCGTAGTGTTTAGAGAGCAGTCCGGCCAGGGTTGTCTTGCCTGATCCGATGTTGCCTGCTATAGCTATGTGCATAAAAAGAGCTGTTTAAATCTGAGTTAAATATAGAAAAAAGGGAGGGAGAAGTGCCGGCTGTTGATAAAAAGATTTCACATTTCTGCAATCTTCAAAACTCCTTCAATATACTCTCTGTCATTTGACAATCTGGGCATTTTGTTCTGACCTCCGAGTTTGTTTTTTTCCTTGAACCATTTATAGAATGTCCCCTGCGGAACAACTTTTACGATCGGTTTTGCAAGTGTGAGGTCCTTGTAACGCTTTGCCTCATAATCAGAGTTAACCGACTTCAGTGTAGCATCGAGTATTTCGGTGAAGTGATCAAGGCTGTCAGGATTCTTGTCAAACTCGATGACCCACTCATGTGATCCTTTAGTGTCATTCCCCATGTACACAGGCCCGGCGGTATATTCGGCGATATGTGCATCGGTTGCCAGACAGGCTTTCTCGAGCGCTTTTTCGGCGTTATCAATGATGACCTCTTCGCCGAAGGCATTAATGAAGTGCCTTGTGCGTCCTGATATCTTTATTTTATGCGGGAATAGGCTGGTAAATACCACGGTGTCACCTATGACATATCTCCATAATCCGCCGTCTGTCGATATCACCATCGCGTAGTTTACACCGGTTTCCACCTCACCGAGAGAAAGGGTGGCGGAGTCTTTATTTCCGGCCCTGTCGGCCGGTATAAATTCGTAATAGACTCCGTAATCAAGCATGAGCAGCATGGAACTGTCAGAGAGATCGTCCTGTATTGCGAAGAAGCCTTCAGAGGCATTGTATGTTTCCATGAAACGCATGTCAGGGTCAGGGAGCAGACGCCTGTACTGCTCCCTGTAAGGGGTAAAGCTTACGCCGCCGTGAAAAAAAACTTCCAGGTTAGGCCACACTTCGTGGAGATTTGTCTTTCCGGTCTCCCTGAGTATATGTCTGATCAGCACAAGATACCAGGAGGGCACTCCTGAGATGCTGGTAACATTGGTTCCAACAGTGGTTCTGGTGATCATACGCATCTTCTCCTCAAAGTCCTCGATAAGGGCTATCCGGGCAGGGGGTGTGCGGATCAGGTCAGTATAGAAAGGAGCATTTTCAATCAGTACTGCCGAAAGGTCTCCATAGAATGAGCTGTTGCTGAAGTTATTGACCTGATGACTTCCTCCGAGAGTGAGTCCTTTTCCGAGGAAGATTCTCGTGGAGGGATTAATGGCAGTGTATAATGCGAGGCAGTCTTTTGCACCCCTGAAATGGGTATGCACCAGTGCCTCACCAGTCACCGGGATGAACTTGCTTTTTGTGCTGGTGGTGCCGGATGATTTCGCAAACCATTTTACCTCGCCGGGCCACAGAAGGTCTTTTTCGCCGGCCCTGAGCCTGTCAACATATGGAATCAGATCCTCATAATCCTGCAGCGGGACATTGTTGCGGTACTGTGCATGAGTCGATATGCCGGCATAACCATGTTCCTTACCCCAGACGGTATTACGGCTGTCATGCAGAAGACGCTTCAAAGTCTCCTGCTGGATCTCAACAGGATGATTCTTGAAAAGGTCAATCTGATGAAGCCTCTTTGTATTCAGCCATTTTATTACTGAGGAAATAACCGGCATCACTTTCAATTTGCTACCAAAGATAACCAATAGACTTTGTGATTCATCTGAATATCTCTTTCAATACCTGAAGAGACCTTATTTGTCTGATGCCGGGAAGGTGAAGCTGGTAATACCTTATTACCCGGTTCAGAAGCTCGGTACGTTCCTCTCCTGTCAGGTGAAGATCTGCAAGCTCGTCGGCCGTAATCATCAGCAGGCGGTTCAGAAGGCCGGCCAGGGCAGGTTCAAGGTAGTCGGGATGCGTTGGAGGATCCGGGGTGAACTGTCCGCTGATCATGTCAAAACAGAACCCGGCCTTCGGAGATGATGACGGACCGATGCCGGCATAGGCTGTCAGTGTTACGAGAAACCAGAGATGAAAATTGCTGATCCCGTCAGCCATTTCATCAAGCGATATTACGGATGACTCGATGAACCCGTACAAAGCATGGTTGGCATCCTCTTCCCTGATGATATTGTTAAGCAGTTCACCCATGAAGAGGGCAATGGAGCTGCGCCGGATATCTCCCGGGATGTTTCTGGGGATATAGCTCAGGTTGAGCTCTTTGAGGTTATGTATCTCCCTGTTCTCATAATGGTAGAGCTCGATATTGAAGATGTGCAGTGGCTGAAAGTAGGGGTATTTTGTACTTCCTTTCCTTGATGAGATACCTTTGACCATCACTGAGAGCCTTCCGTATTCACGGGTATAGAAGTGTGCAATCAGCGAGTTGTCTGAATACCTTAAATGATGAAGTAATATGGCTCTTGCCTTAACGATCATTGCCCGTCAGCTTCATGCCAAAAGTATTAAAGTTTTAAGGAGAGCGAGCAACGGATAAGGGACTGAATTAAAAATATGTATTTTTACTCATCAACTTTTACTTATGAATCTGAGGTCAAAAGATCAGCTTCTCAAGCGTGTGGCCCGGCTTGCGCGGCAGAATACGGAACTAGAGGAGATGCTCAAAAAGCTCGAGCGGGAGAAAAATGAACTGCTTGATGCCAACGAGAGATATAAACTCCTGCTGGAAAAGCACAAGGTTTCTGCTGCCAGAACCGACGAGGAGGAGAAGTCTCTCAGATTCAATATGGTTACGGTTCTCTATGCAGATATACACGGGTTTTCGAAGCTCATGGAAGGGATGGACTCCGCCCAGCTGATGGATGAACTTGACGGGATCTTTTATGAATTCGATGCGATAGTCAGCAAGTATCATATTGAAAAAATACGTACCATCGGTGACACATACATGTGCACCGGCGGGATACCGGCAAAGAACATCACAAATCCTGTGGATGTTGTGATGGCAGCCCTTGAGATGAGATATTACCTCGATAAATATGAGACCTCCAGAAGGGGCGATAAGAAAATATGGGAGCTTAAGATAGGTATTCATACCGGGCCGGTGACAGCCAGTGTTTCAGGAAAAAAGAAGATCTCATATGATGTCAAGGGTGAGACAGTCAACACGGCAAGCCGGATAGAAGCTGTTTCGGAAAAAGGTTCCATCCTGATCTCAGTGATGACATATGAACTTGTCAAGGAGTTTTTCAGCTGCGAATACTTCGGGAAACTTCCGGTGAAATATACCGGTGATCTGCAGATGTACCAGGTTCAGGGCCTCCTTCCTGAATTATCGGCTGACGGAGAAGGCATGATACCTAATGAGGCATTCAGAACCAAGTTCGCCCTCATGCAGTTCACTGATATACAGGAGGTTATCCTTGACAAGCTTGAAAGAGAGTTGCCTGAACATCTTCATTACCATAATGTAAAACATACAGTCGATGTGGTTACCGAGGTTGAGCTTATAGGCTGGGCTGAAGGGTGCAGCGATGAAGATATATTGCTGCTTAAGACCGCAGGATTATTTCATGATGCCGGTCACACGATCGCATATGATGATCATGAATTTCACAGTACAGTCCTGGCGCGTGAGTTGCTCCCCGGATATGGATACACCAAAGAACAGATTGAACGTATCTGCTCGATCATCATGTCAACAAAACTTCCGCCCAGGCCTGAGAATCTCCTGGAGGAGATAATATGCGATTCTGACCTTGATTATCTCGGGAGAAGTGATTTCATCCCGGTGTCCAATACACTGTTCGAGGAACTTAAAGCCCAGAACAAGATCACCAGGCTTAACGACTGGAATAAGCTACAGGTTAAATTTATCTCCGGACATCAGTATTTTACTGCCACTGCCAGGAGCCTCAGGGAGGTGAATAAACAGTTACAGATAGAGAGAATTCAGAGTCTCATTACGGAAGACTGATTACCTGATAATGAGCATTTTGGTCACCTCCGCAATGCTTCCGTCCTCATTGCTGCAAAAGACCAGGTATACGCCGCTGGTCACTCTTGCTGAGCGATAGTTTCTGAGATCCCACGTAGCCTGGCCACCGCTTGAGGTAGTTTCCCACACCAGGTTACCGCTTATGTCTGTTATCTTGACCGTTGAATTCTCGATGAGGCCGGTAATGGTCACGACTCCCTCAAAATCTTCCCTGACAGGATTGGGAAATACGTACATGCCTGAATAGTCGCTTTTGCCGGTTGTTGCATCTCCCCTGAATGAAACAATACCCTCGGATGTCCCAAACCAGACGTCCCCTGTTAACCCGTTGATGCTTGCCTTAACAATATTGTCAGAAAGCAGAGGGCTGTTTGAGGTATTGAAATGATAAAGTTGTTCCTTGCCATCTTTGGAAAGTAAATATGCTCCCGAGCTCAGTGTGCCGAACCATTTCCTGTCAGCCCCGTCAACGGCTATCGAGGTGACGGTCTCGGTCCCCAGCAGATAGTCTGCCAGGCCTGACCCGTCATTTCTGGGGATCTTTATCCTGGAAGCCTTAAGGTCAGAGGAGAATGCCTTTGAGGGGTTATAGTATACAGCCGGGCCCCTGTCGGTGCCAACCCAGATGTTTCCTTCAATGTCAGAAGCGATTGAAAACAGGTTGTTCATCACGTTACCCTCTGCATCCTCGACCTGCAGCCTTGTATAACGATCGTCGGAAATGTTCCCGGGTGTCCCGGCAGGGTCATAGATCAGCAATCCGTGTCCGCGGGGAAGCAAGACCCAGATGAAACCGTTTTCATCGATTGTCATATCGCCTGCTACCGGAACATTCAGAGTGAGTGCTGCCGAAACCCATGTGCCTTCCTTGAGCAGAGCCTTGAGGATTCCCGGCACGCCGGACTGGGTCATCCACAGGTTTCCTGATTCATCGAATGCGAGACCGCAGATACGTGAATAATTTTCGCCGGGAATAATGCTTGCAAGAGGGGAATTGTACTGGTTGAAATTATTTATCAGTGATCCGTCCTTAAACTCATATAAACCGTTTCCCCATGATGAAACAAAAACATGCTCATTGTCTAGCGGGTCAGCTACCACTCTCATTGCATCACGGTCAGCTGGTTCGTACAGGATAATGCTGTTCCAGCTATTTCCTGAGTTTGTAAATAACTGAAATGGTCTGTAAACATTTCCCCAGGCGTTGTCAACGGTGCCTCCTGTAATAAGGCTGGTTTTGCCTGCAAAATGTATGTCTGCCACGTTATTTGTGTAGGGTCCTGGCAGGGTATAATTATTGTATTTACTGTAATCTGAAGTTGATATCAGTCCTGTGGACGAGTCTGCAATCCACATTTTACCTTTGTATGCAATTGATTTAACAGGGTTCACGGTAGCCCATCCGTAACTTGTTATCTCCCTGACAACAGCGCCCGTCCCTGACAGCATTAAAACCGAAGAGGAGAGAGATACCGAAACCCCGTAATCTGTTGCATCTACCGATCTGACGCTGCCTGATGGTCTTTCAAGAATGAAGACTGCCGGTTGCCCGGGAACAACGCGAAACAGACTGTCGGTGCCGGCAGGGTTTGCCGGCTTATTGATGAACAGTGCCCCGCCGGAGGCTGCAATCTTATTATATTTTGAGCCGGGGGACTGCAGTCCTGCCAGCCTCTCCCAGTTTCCGAAGTAAGAAAGTCCGGTACGGTCACTTTGCGCTGAGAAGACCCCCTTAGCGGTGACTGCATAGATGCGGTCTCCGAGCAGGGACGTGCCATATACCTCGTTGGTTTCTCCGTCAGGGCCGGGCCTCCAGGTATCAGCCACATATCTTCCCGCGATATCAAGAACCACGATCCCGAAGCTCGCAGAGAGCAAGGCACGGCCTCCGTTGACAGTCACACCGTAAATCTCTTTAAGTCCGGGGATATATTTGTTCTTTATGTCCGGGATATTGGTGATGACACCTTTCCTGACCAGGTCAATACCTGTATTCCGATAAACAATGATCAGTGTCTGCTCCTGCTCACACCATCCAATGCCGCCAATCAGCGACTCATTCAGCCCTGACACCCTTGAGATCGAAGAAACACCGCCGGAGTTCAGATCAACGACAAGAACCGAAGCTCCTGCAGATGAATATACCCTGTCACCTCCGCCTGTTACATAGTATGATGAGCTGTAAGAGAGGTGATCCTGCCATGATCCAATGCCTCCCTGTCCCCTGAGGAGCAGGGGTAAGAACAGGAGGAGTAAGCCGGACAGAAATCGCATCATCTTTTTAAAACATTGATTGTATGATATTTATTGCGACTGATGGTGGGTTGACAGAAAATTTAGCAGTTTTCTCGTTGCCCGGGCGCGGTGCGATATCCTGTTCTTCTCCGACAGCGGTATTTCAGCGAAGGTCTGTTCATAACCGTCAGCCAGAAATACCGGATCATATCCAAAGCCCTCCGTCCCTCTTCTGACATCAATTATTTCACCCTTAACGGTTCCCTCGAACAGGTACTCTTTTTTGTTGAATATCAGAGCAATAACTGTTCTGAATCTGGCTTTGCGGTTACTTTTGCCCGCGAGCAGCCCGAGCAGTTTGGTAATATTGGCATCCGGGTCCTTGTTCTCTCCAGCGAATCTTGCAGAATGGACTCCCGGAGCGCCGTTGAGCTCATCTACCTCGAGACCGGTGTCGTCGGCAAAGACGTTCATACCAGTCCTTTCAAAGACATACCTGGCCTTATGAAGGGCATTATCTTCAAGGGTTTCGCCATCCTCACGAATATCTTCAAAAATATCGACATCATTCAGGCCAAGGACTGTGTAGCTGTCATCAAGGAGAGAGGCTATCTCTCTGACCTTGTGCTTGTTGTTGGTGGCAAATATAAGTTTCATCTGTTAGCCGGGCTATTGGGCAAATTTAGTCAATCGATCTTCACCGGGCTACGGGTGCTTACAATTCAGTGAAATAAAAACTACATTTGTATAGATCAGACTTTTAAAATCCCTCATGAAGCTCAGGATACCAACCGGCATTTTGACACTGCTGTTTCTCTTTTTAACCGTTATTCTTTATGCAGAGGTTACGGCACAGACCGATCAGCCTGAAAGCAGGGAGCTGACAGGAGGCATTTCCGGAATATATCTCTATAAATCGCACGAGAAGATCGATACCACATTAAAAACACCGGTCATTCGACATCGTGAAGGAATTGTTTTCGAAATGATCACCGACGGAGGAATAGAGTACTCATTCTTCATGGAAGGGCCTGATGACAGCTGGACGGCATGGGCCGGCAGGAATTACAAGGAATACACGAATCTGACACAGGTTGCCCTTATTCTTTACCCGCTGGCGTTGTTGTCTGTGATTCTAATGCTGAGACGCCGTACCCACCGGCTTTTCAGGGACAGGCAGAAGCGGCTTGAAGAGCTGATAGACGAGCGCACCGAGGAGCTTCAGCATGAGAAGGAGAAATCTGACAATCTGCTGGCAAACATGCTTCCCAAGGGGACAGCGGCAGAGATAATGTCAACAGGGAAAGCAGCCAAGACAAAGTACAATTTTGTCACTGTGCTGTTTTCAGACATCCAGGGATTTACCAGGATCGCTGAGGAGATGAATCCGGAGGCACTGATTGATGAGCTTGACCGCTTCTTCTTTCACTTCGATTCCGTGGCAGAAAAATACAGGATTGAGAAGATTAAAACCATCGGTGATGCTTACATGTGTGCAGGTGGCATTCCTGAAAGAAACAGAACCAATCCTGTTGAGGTGGTGCTTGCAGCGCTGGAGATGCAGAAATACATGGAGACAATGAGGAATGACCCGGCTAATAATGCGGCCCGTTTCTGGGATATCAGGGTGGGCATTCACACCGGAACCGTCATTGCAGGTGTGGTGGGTCATAAGAAAATAGCATATGACATCTGGGGCGATACCGTGAACATAGCCAGCAGGATGGAATCATCAGGCGAACCGGGTAAGATCAATATCTCGGGAACGACATACGAGTTTGTCAAGGAATATTTCACATGCCATTACCGCGGAAGGATGCCGGTGAAGTATAAGGGAGACCTTGACATGTATTTTGTGACGGGAATAAAACCTGAACTTACTGATCCGGACGGCACTCCCAACAGGAAGTTTTTCACCAGGATTGAGATGATCCGCATATTGGATGTGGAAGAGCATGTGTTCACCAGCTATGCTGAAAATGCCTCTCCTGATCTTTTCTTTCACAGCACTGATTATATACGCAATGTGTGCCTCAATGCCGATCTCCTGGCAAGGGCCGAGAATCTTGAGGATCGTGACTATATCCATCTAAGGCTTGCATCGGTGTTTCTCTTCTTCGGGTATGTCTTTGATTATCATAATCCACATGCAGCAGCTAAAAAGAGGGCAGGAGAGATACTTGCGGTATATGGCTTTGATCATTCAACATTTGAGGCGGTAGCCTCACTGATGAGCAATGCATTCTCACCTGAGCAGGACAATGCGGCAGGAAGGGTCCTGCATGATGCCGCCTTTGATTTTACCGGCAGGGTTGATTTTGTAAATATGGCCGACAGGCTCTTCAGGGAGGAGATGGCATACGGAAAGGTCGGTGACCTCAAAGACTGGTTCAGAGAGTTTATCAGGAGGGTGCAGGATAATCCCTTCCTGACTGAGACGGCCCGCAAGCTGGAGTCTGTAGCGAGGGAAACGCAAATAAAAGAAATTCAGCGGTTTGCAGACGAAAGAATCAACAATATCTGAAATCATTTGGAACTTTATTTTAATAGTGTACTTTTGAAAAATCCTAATATTTGAATTCATGGTTACACTGGATTGGAACAATCTGCCATTTGGCTATATAAAGGCTAATTACAATGTAAGATGCTATTTCAGGGACGGCAAATGGAGTGAGCCGGAGATATCTGACTCTGAGTTTATTAACATACATATCGCCGCTACCGGGCTGCACTACGGGCAGGAGGCATTTGAAGGGCTGAAGGCTTACAGGGGGCGCGACGGAAAGATAAGGCTTTTCAGGTGGGAGGATAACGCAAAAAGGCTTCATTCTTCTGCCCTGGGAGTGAAGATGGAACCTGTCCCGGTTGATCTGTTCAGGGAGGCGATATTTACAGCGGTCAGGCTCAATGAGAAATTTGTTCCGCCATACGGATCAGGAGCTTCATTGTACATCAGGCCGTTGCTTTACGGCAGCGGAGCAGAGGTGGGGGTGAAGCCTTCCTCGGAATACACCTTCATCGTCTTTGTCACTCCGGTGGGGCCCTATTTCAAGGGGGGTGTAAAGCCGGTGAACATGCTGATGTGCCGTGACGTGGACCGTGCCGCTCCGCTTGGCACCGGAAATATAAAGGTGGGAGGCAACTATGCGGCCAGCCTGCGGGCCATTGTCAGAGCCCGTGACGAGGGATACGGCAATGCACTCTTCCTGGATGCAAGAGAGAAGAAATACATTGATGAGTGCGGCCCTGCAAACTTCTTCGCAATTAAGAACAATACCTACATCACTCCAAAGTCGGACTCCATACTTCCCTCAATAACCAACAAGAGTCTTCTTGCGATTGCCGGGAAGATGGGTTTAAAAACTGAGATACGAAAGATACCTGTCGAGGAGCTTGCCGAGTTCGAGGAGACTGGCGCCTGCGGCACAGCTGCAGTGATAAGCCCCATTGCAAAGATAGTTGACACTGACACCGGGAAAATCTACGAGTACTGCAAGGACGGCAAGCCGGGACCTGTTTCGATGAAGCTCTTCAACAAACTCATCGGGATACAGTATGGCGATGAGCCTGATGAATTCGGATGGGTGACAATAGTGGAGCTTTAGAGCATACCGTCATTCATATCAGCTTATTATCAGCCTATTGTGAAAAATATGACGGCCGTTGTGAGGAAATGGCCGTTTGATTGTTATTTTTGACCCAAAGTTCAGGCAGTGACAAGGACAGAAGGAGGTATATCCAGGTACAGGTTGGGAAGTTCATACCTGACTCTTGTCGTAAGCGTATCGCTGGTGCTGTTTCTCCTGGGAATACTGGGGATGGTTCTGATAAATGCCCGTCAGCTTTCAGATTATTTCCGCGAGAGCCTTTCATTCACAATCATGCTGAAGGAGGATGCCCGTGAGGCGGATATCAGGATGCTGCAGAAGGAGCTTGACGCCAAGCCGTATGTCAAGCAGACAGAGTACGTCTCAAAAGATGAGGCCGCAGTCAAGCTGCAGGAAGAACTGGGGGAGGATTTCCTTGATTTCCTGGGATATAATCCGCTGATGCCGACAATCGACGTATATCTTCTGGCTGACTTCACCCACCCTGACAGCGTCATTAAAATCGAGAAACTGATAACGGAATATCCTGTCGTCGATGAAGTTTACTACCAGGAATCGATTCTTAACCTGATAAACGAGAATGTGAGGAAAATAAGCGTCTTCCTGTTGACTATCAGTGCCTTGCTGTTTCTGATTGCTGTTACGATAATAAATAACACAATCCGTTTGTCAATATATTCGAAACGATTTCTCATTAACACGATGCAGCTTATCGGCGCAAACCGGTCGTTCATCCGAAA
>JALOMM010000015.1 GCA_025455535.1 Bacteroidales bacterium
CGGAGGCTCTGCCATGCAGTGACCGTCATCCTCCACCTTTCTGTCAACCCTGTTTCCGAGGCTTCAAGGGCATCTGACAGGATGGCAACCCTGTTGTTGTTCACCGCCCATGCCATTACTTCGGTGGCGGCAGCATAGGCATTGTTACCTCTTATACTGAGTAACATTACCGGATGCCCGGGCTGCATCAGCGAGATGGCTCTCCTTTCCGAACCGCCACTCATGAAGAGTATGATATCCGGTTCCCGGTCACTCATCACAAAGGAACCGGCAGGCAGCAACTGCTTTATGAATGCCTCTGCATGTTCTCCGGTATCCTGCCCGGCACCCTTATGAGCTGCCCAGGCTACTCTTAAAACCGGTGCATGATCTGCTGTTTCAATGCTCATAAACTAATATGTCAAGCTCCCTCTCAGTCCTCCGTCAGGAATTCCATCATCTCTGCCGCGTTCTTGTTATCCGGGTCAAGCTCCAGCGCCCTCTTGAAATAACCCTTGGCCTTCTCGTAATTGTAGTTCTTCATGTGGGTTCTTCCCAGATGGTAAAGCGCCGAGACGTGCTGATCCTTCTGATTCAGAAGCCTCTCGAAATGGACTATGGCTTCATCGTATCTTCCTGACGACTTTAGCGCCACGCCCATGTAATAATTCGCCATCACCGTCTCAGGACAGTGCTCAATCAGCTTTCTGTATGAGGCGATACTCTGCTCCTCCTTGCCAAGATGATAATAACACAGTCCCAGCCAGAGATATGTCATCGGCAGGTATTTGCCCGATGCCAGTATCCTGTTGAAGACCTGAACGGCATCAGTAAAATTGGTGGCCCTGTACATTGCGGTACCCATCCTGTAAAGGATGTAAGGACTGTCAGGCCTTATCTCCAGCACCTTCTCGTAATAGCTTATCGACTTTGTAAGCTCGCCGAGCATGTAATAAATATTGGCAAGCTCAAGCATCATATGAAGGTTGTCAGGATGATCCCTGTGGCTGTTCTCGAAGCATTCAGCAGCCTCCTTCAGGTTTCCGTCAAGGAGCTGATTGAAGCCGTTATCAATACATTTATGTACCAGTTCTGACATGATATTCTGTTATTAAATTAATTATCGTGATGACGTTCCGCAAGAGGAATATATTCCCTCTGTCCGTAGACATTCATGAAGGCCGGGCGTATGATCCTCTTGGCAGAGTAAGTAAGCTCCTCGATGCGGTGAGCAGTCCATCCTGATACCCTTCCGATTGCAAACAGCGGGGTGTAAAGCTCCTTCGAAATATCAAGCATCGAATAAACGAATCCTGAGTAAAAGTCCACATTGATGCATACCACCTTGGTGGATTTCTCTCCCTTGAAGACCCTGAAGACCTCAGGTGTCAGTCGTTCAACGAGGGCATACAGTTCAAACTCGTCAAGACGGCCTTTTTCTATTGCCAGTTCCCTGGCCTTCGTCTTGAGTATCGAGGCTCTCGGGTCAGAGATCGTGTAGACAGCATGCCCGATGCCGTAGATCTTGCCTGACATGTCGTTCGCTTTCTTGTTCAGTATCTTGAGAAGATATTGTGTTACCTCCTCTTCATCAGTCCAGTTCTTTACGTTGGCCTTGATATTTTCCATCATCTCCAGCGCCCTGATGTTCGCTCCTCCGTGCAACGGCCCCTTCAGTGATCCGATGGCTGAAGTGACTGAAGAGTAAATGTCTGTCTCCGATGAACTGGTTACCCTCATTGTAAAGGTAGAGTTGTTTCCTCCGCCGTGTTCGGCATGCAGAACCAGAAGCAGGTCAAGAAGGTCAGCTTCAAGCTTCGAGAAGCCGTTGCAGTCGCCTTTTATCAGGTAGAGGAAGTTCTCAGCCGTTGTCAGCTCAGGCTGAGGATGCCTTATTGACAGTGTCTTGCCCTTGTAAAGGTGCCTGAGGGCCTGGTATGAATATGCAACTATGGTCGGGAACTTGGCTGTAAGATTCAGCGACTGCTTAATCATGTTGTCGAGAGCAATGCTGTCGGGATGTTCATCAAGGGTGTATAATCCCAGTACAGAGCGTGCAAGAATATTAAGCACATCCCTCCCCTTCATCGACAGTATCATATCCTTTGTGAAATGGTCAGGAAGGCTGCGCATGGAGGCTAAATATGCTGAGAACTCTTTCAGCTCCTCAGCATCCGGAAGCTTACCTGTCAGCAGGAGGTATACCGTCTCGTCAAATCCGTGCCTCTGGTCCTTCTGGAACCCTGCAACAATATCCTCAATCTCAATTCCCCTGTATAATAATCTTCCCGGAACGGCAACGACCTTGTCATTCTCCTTTTTATATCCGACAACCTGTCCGACATTGGTCAGTCCGACAAGGACTCCCGAGCCGTCAGCATTGCGAAGCCCGCGCTTGACATCATGCTTCTCGTATAACGTATTGTCCATATCGCACGATTTTCTTACAACCGGCTCCAGCTTTGATATGATTTTATTTTCTTTCATAGTCATACCTGTATTATTATCAGTTTTTAATGTTTGAGATTATTTCATCTGCAAACTCCGAAGTCTTAAGGAGTGTTGCGTTCTCTGTAAGACGGTGAAAATCATAGGTCACCTTTTTGCTCTGTATTGTCTTCTCAAGACCTTCGTATATCTTCTGTGCCGCCTCATCCCATCCCATGTATTCAAACATAAGGGCACCTGAAAGAACCACGGAGCCCGGATTGACCTTATCCTGGTCAGCATACTTTGGCGCGGTGCCGTGTGTTGCCTCGAAAATGGCATGACCGGTCTCATAGTTGATGTTTGCCCCGGGTGCAATGCCGATGCCTCCTACAATTGCTGCAAGGGCGTCGGAGATATAATCGCCGTTGAGGTTCAGCGTGGCTATAACCGAGTATTCCGCAGGCCTGGTGAGTATCTGCTGCAGAAACGCATCTGCTATCACGTCCTTTATTATCACCTTCCCTGCCAGCACTGCATTTCTCTGGGCTTCGTCAGCAGCAGCCTCCCCCTTCTCTTCAGTGATCTTCTTATGCTGGTTCCATGTGAATACCTCTTTCCCGAACTCCCTTTCGGCAAGGGCGTATCCCCATTTCATGAACGCCCCCTCGGTATATTTCATGATGTTGCCCTTGTGGACCAGTGTCACCGAAGGGAGCTTCCGCTTTATTGCAAAGATGATAGCCTGCCTTATGAGCCTCTCCGAGCCTTCGACCGAGACAGGCTTGATTCCTATGGAAGCAGTATCAGGGAACCTGATCGATTTCACCCCCATCTCATCCAAAAGGAATTTCTTCACTTTGCCAGCCTCCGCAGTGCCGTTCATATACTCGATGCCGGCATATATGTCCTCGGTATTCTCCCTGAAAATATGCATGTTCACATTTTCCGGTTTTTTTACCGGACTGGGCACGCCGCTGAAGTACCTCACCGGCCTGTAGCAGGTGTAAAGATCGAGCAACTGCCGCAAAGCCACATTCAGCGACCTCATGCCTCCGCCGACAGGTGTCGTGAGGGGGCCCTTGATGCCAACCAGGTACTCCCTGAAAGCTGTCAGCGTCTCTTCAGGAAGCCAGTCTCCGGTAAGATTATATGACTTCTCTCCTGCCAGAACCTCTTTCCATGCAACTTTTCTCTTCCCGCTATAGGCCTTCTCCACCGCCGCATCAAAAATCCTCACCGAAGCCCTCCAGATGTCTCTACCGGTGCCGTCTCCCTCGATAAACGGAACCACCGGATTATCCGGGACAATCAGTTTGCCGTTCGCAATTCTTATCTTTTCAGACATATACTAGATTTTATGTTTGTTCCTTATCAGGTTCAGTGCACTTCCTGCCCTGAACCACCCTATCTGTGCCTCGTTGTACGAGTGGTTCGCAAATATCGTCTCCTTTTCTCCGTCAGCGTGGACAAGTTTTATTTTCACCTGCTTCCCGGGAGTCAGCTCTCCGAGACCAACTATGTCAATCCTGTCCGTCTCACGTATCTTATCATAGTCTGACTTATCGGCGAAAGTCAGGGCAAGCAGTCCCTGCTTCTTGAGGTTTGTCTCATGTATCCTTGCGAATGACTTGACGAGCACTGCCTTGACGTTGAGGAAGCGCGGCTCCATTGCTGCATGCTCACGTGAGGAGCCCTCCCCGAAGTTCTCCTCTCCAACGACGACAGAACCTGCCCCCTGTGATTTGTAGAATCTTGCCACCTGCGGCACCGGCTCGTACCTGCCGGTAACCTGGTTCAGAATGCTGTTTGTCTGGTCATTGTAAGAATTAACAGCACCTATCATGTAGTTGTTCGATATATTGTCAAGATGCCCGCGGTACTTGAGCCAGAATCCGGCCATTGAAATATGGTCTGTGGTGCACTTGCCTTTCACCCTGACAAGAAGATGCAGGCCATTGTAATCTTTGCCATCCCATGCCGGGAAGGGCTCCAGAGCCTGTAGCCTCTCTGAAGCAGGGTCAATCCTTACTGCGACACGGCTCTTGTCTGCTGAAGGCTTCTGCAATCCGTCCTCGATGTTCACAAATCCGTTGGGCGGAAGATCGAACCCCGAGGGCTCGGCCAGCTTCACCTTTTCTCCCCTGATGTTGGTGAGAAAGTCTGTGACCGGATTGAATGTCAGGTCACCTGCTATTGCAAGGGCTGTCACAATCTCGGGTGAGGCCACGAAAGCGTGTGTATTGGGATTGCCGTCTGTTCTCTTTGCAAAGTTCCTGTTGAACGAATGGACGACGGTATTGACCTCCTTTTTGTCGGCCCCCTCCCGGTCCCACTGTCCGATGCAGGGACCGCATGCGTTCGCAAATACCATCCCGCCGAGTCTTTCGAAGATACCCAGGTAACCGTCTCTCTCCGCTATCGCTCTTATCTGTTCTGACCCGGGGGTGATTGTGTACTTCGATCTGGCTACGAGACCTTTCTTAAGGGCGTCGGATGCAACCGAGGCAGCGCGTGATATATCCTCATATGATGAGTTGGTACATGATCCGATGAGCCCAACCTCAACCTTCAGAGGCCAGCCGCTCTGTACTGCGACCCTCTTCATCTCCGAAATGGGGGTGGCGAGGTCCGGGGTGAACGGCCCGTTGATGTATGGCTCAAGCTCAGAGAGGTTTATCTCAATCAGCTGATCAAAATATTTTCCCGGATTCGCATAGACCTCAGCGTCAGCCGTAAGATGCTCCTTGACCCCCTCTGCCAGTCGTGATATCTCACTGCGGCCTGTTGAGGCAAGATATTTTGACATTGCCGTGTCATAACCGAAGATCGAGCATGTGGCCCCTACCTCGGCACCCATGTTGCAAATTGTAGCCTTGCCGGTGCACGAGAGAGTCTCCGCCCCGTCACCGAAGTATTCAATGATCGATCCGGTGCCTCCCTTTACTGTAAGAAGCCCTGAGACCTTAAGAATAATGTCCTTCGCCGAGGTCCATCCGTTAAGCCTGCCGGTGAGTCTTACGCCTATCAGCTTCGGGAACTTCAGTTCCCAACCCATGCCCGACATGACATCGACTGCATCGGCCCCGCCGACACCTATCGCTATCATTCCGAGACCGCCGGCATTGACAGTATGTGAGTCAGTGCCTATCATCATCCCGCCCGGAAATGCATAGTTTTCGAGTACGATCTGGTGGATGATGCCAGCTCCCGGTTTCCAGAAATCGATGTCATACTTGTCACAGATGGTACTCAGGAAATCAAATACCTCCCTGTTGGTGACGTTGGCAGTACGAAGATCATCAGATGATCCTGTCTTTGCCATGATGAGATGATCACAGTGTACTGAGGCCGGTACTGCAGACGAATCTTTGCCTGCCATGATAAACTGCAGCAGGGCCATCTGTGCAGTGGCATCCTGCATAGCTACCCTGTCAGGGGCAAATTCAACATAATCGACACCGCGGCTGAATGACCGGAGGTTGTTTCTGTCAAACAGATGCGCGTACAGTATCTTTTCGCTGAGGGTGAGAGGACTGTCAAGCTTTTTTCTGACCTCCCCGATGAGCCGGGGCAACCTCTCGTAATATGACTTTATTATTTCAGGATTTAAGAACATATGCTGAAGTGTTTTAACTGTTTTCCCGGGCGACAAGGTCTTTTTCAAACTGGTCACCGTTGAAAGTAAACCTGTCTGAGAGGAACCCCATCAGCTTGGTTGTGTCTTCAAAAGCGTTTCCCAGGCAGGTTGATGCGCCGGGTGAAGGGGTGATGTTGAATATTATCTTCTCGCCGAGTATCTTGGCTTCCCCGAGCTCAAGCTTTTTTGTCTTGTTGTTGATAATCTGGGGCCGGGTGCCTCCCACCTTTTTTGCAAATTTTATCTCCTCACTCTTTGCATTGGGAACTATCTTTCTGATCTCTTTCATGAAGGCTTTCTTCCCTATCCATGGAAAGTCATACACGACATTTTTAAGCAGATACCTGAATATCACACCGTCGGATGATATTTTAAGAATGCTCCTTATGGGTGCGAGACCGAGACCGAATGTCTGCCAGTATTCCCAGAACGTCGAGTAGTTGTATCTTTCAAGGAAGAAGATAGGTTTTGCTGTAGGACCAAAGCGGGTGATATTTTCATTATGCACTTCGGGGTCGCCATGCACGGCAGCAAACGGAAGCTTGGGAATCTGCATGGTATAGACCTTGCCGTTCAACACTTTCGGACCTGTGTAGAAGCTTCCGGACATGGAAAGAATTGAAAAGTCCTTGCCATAGTCGAGTGACTTTGCAAACTTCAGGCTGTGGCTGCCGGCAGCAACTACCACGGCTGCCGCCTCGCACTCCCCCTGGTCTGTAATAACCCGGTAATGATCACCCTCCCATGATATTTTCTGAACCCTGGTAGAGAGGCGTACAGTGATATCAGGATTACAGACCTTCGCATTCCTGACAAATGAGTGGCTCAGTTTTCTGAAGTCAACTGTATATCCGTCCTCGGTGAGAAAGGCCAGAAGCTCCTCCTCCGGATCTCTTCCCTCAAGAATCCTTGGCTCGATCTTTCCAATCTCCTCCTTCCCTATCATCCTGAGCTTCGGAAACAGCTGCCCGAAAGACGGGAACCTCTCGCTGAGAGTCTTTACCTGATCCTTCCCTACGGCAAGGACCATCTTGGGTACCTTGATGAAGAGTCCTTCATCACCCTTTACAGACTTCTCGGTCTCAAGGTAATGCATCACCATGTCGGCGTATCGCTTTACCTTTTTTGCCTTTTCCAGCGTATAATTCGTTTCAATGTCGCCAAAATGAAGTGTCTGGCTGTTCATCCGGGGAGATGAATTCACCAGTCCGAAGTCAGAATACTTTTCGATAAGAGCGATATTTTTTACATCAGTGTACTTGCTCAGTGTATAGAGCAGTGCCGTGCCGCTTACTCCGCCTCCCACAATAACTACATCGTGCTTCATTCTCAAAAAAGTTTTTTAAGGATCTGTTTATTGAACGTTAAACGGGAGCTATTCCCCTAATTCTGTCTACAAGAAAATGAATTTATCCAATTAAAATACTAACACATTGTAAATATCACATTTTGAATTATTTGACCTGTTATTCCAATAACAGCATCTTTACTCTTTTAAAAAACAAAGGAGAGCGCTTTTTGTTTAACTGTTGTTCATACTTCTTACTGATTTTTTGTTGTCAAAATCTGATTAAATTTACGTGATTATAATTTGATCAAAACATTTATTTCTTTGTTATTTAAAAAAACAAGCCATGCCGAGAGTATTCAAAGCCATAGAGATAGAAAAGGAAGAGAAGGAGATAATGCGTGATTATCTCGATCGTCACATGCCTCATGTAATCTGCCCTGACACGGTCAGACGGGGAGAGAAATTCATGGTCAAGGTGCGGATGGGAGAAGAGTATCCACATCCTGACGACCATGATCACTTCATCAGTATGCTGCAGTTGTGGAACCGTGAGACCCTGATGGCTGAGGCGCGTTATGCCGCAGGGGCCAACGGCAAGCTCCCTACCCACTTCGAGGTAGACTTCTTCATTGTTGCTCCTGAGGTGTCGATGAACCTCAGTGCCATGGCGGTATGCACCAAACACGGACTGTGGCAGAGTGAGGACAAGGCTGTAAAGGTGACCGACTGAAAATACCGATAAACCAGCAAGCAACCCATGGGATAATATATCATGATAAAGAGTCTGCTGCCTTATCTGTCACGCTTTACGCTGTTATTATTTTTGCTATTAGCATCATGCCGCCCGATTGACGAAAACAAATACCTTGAAGAGGGGGTCTCAAAACTGCTTGCCACTTACCGGAATGCCACGATAAGAGATGTGAGCTACAGGCTGTCCTTTAACATTCCGGATTCAAAGGAAAAACCGATTGCAGGTCACTCGATAATTGAATTTACCCTTGACTCAAGGAGAGAACCTCTGCTGATTGACTTCCGCGCTCCTGAAGATTACCTTGAGTCACTGACCGTCAATGGTCAGACTCTGCCGGCGGAGATTATCAACGGTCATATAGTCATTCCCGGCAAGTACCTCCGCAGGAGCTATAACCGCATTGAGACGGAATTCCGTGCAGGCGATATGTCACTGAACCGTAATGATGATTACCTGTATACCCTCTTTGTCCCTGATCGCGCTTCAACTGCCTTCCCCTGCTTTGACCAGCCTGATATTAAAGGGCGCTACAATCTCACCCTTGACATCCCCCCCGGATACAGGGCTATGTCAAACAGTCCGGCCTTAAACATTGACTCAGCCGGAAGCAGTATCAGCATACGCTTCTCTGAAACGAAGCCGATAAGCACATATCTCTTTGCCTTTGCAGCCGGCAGATTTGACCTCATCGAAAAAGAGATAGACGGAGTAAAGATGGAGATGCTTCACCGTGAAACCCGTAAAGGGTATATTGAAAATAACGCTGACGAGATCTTTCGTCTTCATCTGAGCTCACTCCGGTGGCTTGAGAAATATACTGATATCCGTTACCCTTTCGAAAAATTCGGATTTGTGCTGATACCGTCATTTCAGTACAGCGGCATGGAGCACCCCGGTTCAATATTCTACCGTGCCTCATCCCTTCTTCTCGAAGAGTCTCCCACCCTGAATGAAAGGCTGTCACGTGCCTCACTCATTGCCCACGAGACGTCTCATCTCTGGTTTGGCGACCTGGTGACCATGAGATGGTTCGACGACGTTTGGCTGAAGGAGGTCTTCGCGGGATATATGGCAGACAAGATTGTCAATCCTGACTTCCCCGATATCAACCACGATCTCCGCTTCTTTCTCTCAAGATATCCTGCCGCCTACTCTGTTGACCGCACCCGCGGTTCCAATCCTGTTATCCAGCAGCTTGACAATATGAAGGATGCAGGTTCGCTGTACGGAGCTATAATTTACAACAAGGCGCCTATAGTGATGCGTCTTCTTGAGCAGATCACCGGAGAGGCTGCCCTGCAGCAGGGTATACAGGTCTACCTGAAAACCTACTCATGGAGTAACGCCAGCTGGGATGATCTTATAACCATCCTCGCGGAGGTCTCCTTCAAACCGCTTGAAGAGTGGAGCAGAATGTGGATGAGAGAGGCAGGCATGCCCGTCATCATGACAGAGGTCACCGGTGACAGCGCCGGGTATATGATCAGGTTCAGTGAAAAAGACCCGGCCGGAGGGGTAAGGCACTGGCCACAGACCCTTAAGGCTATGGTAATTACACCGTATGATACTGTTTCCGGAGAAATAATTGCCGGCGACAGAAACTCATACATCACGGTGCCTGAGATGCCTCTCTGCATCATCCCTGACATATCAGGCATGGGTTACGGAACCTTTCTTTTTGACTCCCTTTCAATGAAATACCTTACTGACAGCATCAGCACAGTCGACGATCCGCTGCTCAGGGGCGTGGTGTGGGTCAACCTGTTTGAGAATCTGATTAATGGCACCATCCGGCCCCTGGCAATGTACGATGCTGTTTTCAGGGCGCTGGCTACCGAAGAAGACCTCCAGCTGCGCAACCATCTTGCCGGCAGGCTTTCTGATATCTACTGGAACTATCTCTCCCCGGCAGAGCGTACCGAAGCAGCCAGCAAAGCGGAGACGTTTGCCTGGGACAGGGTAAAAAGCGCTTCTGACAGGTCGGAACAACGGACATGGTTCACCCTCTTCCGTAATATCGCTCTCACTAACACCGGTATTACCCTTTTGAAGGATGCCTGGGACAGAGGTGAACTGCCCGGAGGGAATGGGCTGAGTGAAGATGACCTGTGCACACTGTCATTGGTGTTGGCTTTGAAGGGGTATCGAGATTGGCAGAAGATTACTGACGCCCAGCGCTTGCGTATAACCGGCAAGGACCGGCTGGCAAGGTATGACTTTGTATTGCCTTCAGTATCACCGGGCGGCAGTGTGAGGGACGCATTTTTCAATACCCTGCGTGACCCCGTCAACCGCGAGCACGAACCCTGGGTGCTGGAGGCGCTGGGATACCTGCACCACCCTCTCAGTGCAGACAGCTCACTCCGTTACATCCCTGCATCGCTTGAGATGTTGGAAGAGATTAAAAGCACCGGTGACATTTTCTTCCCGGGTGGGTGGATTTCAGCCACCCTGGCAGGTCACCACTCGCCCGAAGCAAGAGAGATGGTTGAAAAATTCCTGGAAGAGAATCCGGACTATCCCGCTGACCTCAGGCTAAAGATACTCCAGGCTGCTGACCATCTGTTCAGGAAAGATTTTCATGAAAATAATACAGCTGACCAACCGCAAAAATCAGTAAATTAGCAATCGTGTTGCATCTCTTGAATCGAATGCCCATTAATCGCAAATCTTAAATCGCAAATCGCAAATTATCATGTCTTTCTGGCGCGTTTTATTATGTATCATCTTTCCCCCTCTTGCGGTTATTGACAAGGGTTGCGGGTCAATCCTGATCGTCTTCCTGCTCACCCTCTGCGCCTGGGTGCCCGGTGTCATCGGGGCTCTCATCATAAACAAAAAGTAACCAGGCTGGTTTTCATGTTGCACAGACAGGCCTGAAACCTCTCTCTGCTATCTTTATCATCGTTTGAAATCGCGGCACTCGTCATTTTTATGTAATTTTGCGCTGATTAGCGCCATTCAACAGAACTTTACGTCTTCAGGCTTGTTGAGTAAGTGTGGATTATGAAGTGAATCTCTTATGGAAAACGATCAGGATAAGGTACTGGGAGAGGTAACATCGGGTGATTACAAATACGGTTTTGTGACCGATATTGAAACCGATGTCATACCTGCCGGTCTGAATGAGGATGTGATAAGACTTATCTCCTCCAAGAAGGAGGAGCCTGAATGGCTTTTGGAATTCCGCCTGAAGGCCTATCGTCACTGGCAGACAATGAAGATGCCTCAGTGGGCTAATCTGAAGATCCCTGAGATACACTACCAGGATATAATATACTACGCTGCCCCGAAGCAGAAAATAGCTCCTTCAAGTCTCAGCGACGTTGACCCTGAACTGCTCAGGACATTTGACAAGCTCGGCATTCCGCTCGAAGAGCAGAAGCACCTTACCGGAGTGGCGGTTGATGCAGTGATGGATTCCATCTCTGTCAAGACCACCTTTCGCGAGACTCTTGCAGAGATGGGCATCATCTTCTGTTCGTTCTCGGAGGCTGTCAGAGAGCACCCCACACTTGTGCGGAAGTACCTTGCCTCAGTTGTACCACATACTGATAATTTCTTTGCATCACTTAACTCGGCGGTCTTTTCAGACGGCTCATTCTGCTATATACCAAAGGGTGTCAGATGCCCTATGGAACTCTCGACCTATTTCCGCATCAACGCCTCCAACACAGGACAGTTTGAACGGACACTTCTGATCGCCGACGAAGAGTCATATGTCAGTTATCTCGAGGGATGCACTGCCCCTATGCGCGACGAGAACCAGCTGCATGCGGCAGTCGTGGAGATTGTAGCCGAAAGGGGTGCAGAGGTCAAATACAGCACAGTCCAGAACTGGTACCCGGGTGACAAGGAAGGCAAGGGAGGGATATTCAACTTCGTCACAAAAAGAGGGATATGCAAGGGCGACGACTCAAAGATCTCATGGACACAGGTGGAGACAGGCTCAGCAGTAACATGGAAATATCCATCGTGTATCCTTCGCGGAGACAACAGCACCGGTGAATTTTACTCCGTTGCTGTCACCAACAACTACCAGCAGGCCGACACCGGCACCAAGATGATCCATATCGGCAAAAACACAAGAAGTACCATCGTTTCAAAGGGTATCTCGGCAGGGTTCGGACAGAACAGCTACAGAGGGCTGGTCAAGGTGCTCGCGAAAGCCGATGGCGCAAGAAACTTCTCCCAGTGCGACTCCCTCCTGCTGGGAGACAAATGCGGAGCTCACACATTCCCCTACATAGAGGTCGACAACCCCTCGGCAATAGTTGAACATGAAGCAACAACATCGCGTATCGGCGAAGACCAGATATTCTACTGCAACCAGCGGGGGATCTCGACAGAGGATGCAATAGGACTGATCGTCAACGGTTATGCGCGCGAGGTAATCAACAAGCTGCCGATGGAGTTTGCCGTTGAGGCACAGAAACTGCTTCAGATAAGCCTCGAGGGCAGTGTGGGTTAAAATGAATTTATTTTAATTAAGGATATGAAAAACGATTTTCTGTTACAGATAAAAGAACTTAAAGCCTCTATTGATAACAAAGAGATCCTCAAAGGGCTGAGCCTGGAGGTTAAACCGGGTGAGATACATGCCATCATGGGTCCGAACGGAAGCGGCAAGAGCACCCTGGCATCCGTGCTTACGGGACGTGATTTCGTCACGGTTACACACGGCACGGTCACTTTTGAGGGCCGTAACCTGCTTGAGATGTCACCGGAAGAGAGAGCCCGCGAAGGCATTTTCCTCTCTTTCCAGTATCCTATTGAGATACCCGGCGTAAGCATGGTCAACTTCATGAAGACCGCCGTTAATGAACAGCGCAAGCACCGCGGGCTGGAGCCGCTCACCGCATCAGAATTCCTTCGGCAGATGCGTGAGAAGAAGGAGCTGGTTGAGATAGACTCAGCACTGACAAACAGAAGTGTCAACGAAGGGTTCTCCGGCGGAGAGAAGAAGAAGAATGAGATCTTCCAGATGGCAATGCTTGAACCGAGGCTGGCACTCCTTGATGAGACCGATTCAGGTCTTGATATCGACGCCCTCCGCATCGTCGCCAACGGCGTCAACAAGATCCGCAGGCCCGACACGTCGGTGATAGTCATTACACACTACCAGAGACTGCTCGACTATATTGTCCCTGATCACGTTCACGTGCTCTATGACGGCCGCATAGTCAGGTCGGCAGGCCCTGAACTGGCTCTCGAGCTTGAGGAGAGAGGATACGACTGGATAAGGAAGGAAGCAGAAGTAAGTGCAGAGTCATGGACTACAGGCCAGAAGTAATAAACA
>JALOMM010000171.1 GCA_025455535.1 Bacteroidales bacterium
AGTAACTGTTGTGATAATCCCTGCGGCCACTGATCCGGCAGTTTCGATTCCGAAACTCTTACCGGGATGTGTACCCCGGCTTTGCTGCATCATTGCAGAAAGTCTTATGAAAATAAATGAGGAGATAAAAGAAACAGGGGCGACACTGACCGTGAGAATGACAAATGTCTGGAGGAATGAGGGGGCCTCCCCTGGGTTGAGGAGCAATAGATTCATCACAATGAATCCGGCCGGGGCCGTAATCATGGCAGCAAGGAGTGTCCACATGAACTTCCTGACATCATCAGATGCCGACCTTCCTCCTGCAACGGCACCTGCTGCGGCAATCATCAGCCACAGCCACAGGAAGACTCCTGTTGAAGCTTCGGCACCTCCTCCGAGAATAACAGCCTCCCTGAGGAGAATAAACTGTGATGACGCACTGGCAAAACCGGTAAGCAACAAAAGCATGCCAGCAGTACCGGTTGCAATCCTTTCACCTTCACCCTCCGTTCCGCTTGCTTCAATCGACTCCGGAGAAGTGTCATGTTTCCCGAAGTAATATTTGAAATGCCATGTCAGGTGTACTAAAGCAGTAAAAGCCATTGCAATGCCGAATTCAACATGCCACTGAAGCAACTGAACTGCAAAGGGAATATTCCACTTGTAAGTTATTTTCAAGGCCATAAACAGGCCGAAAAGTGCCGTTACGAGGAAAGTGGCAAGCAGGATCCAGTTCCAGAATCTTCTGTGAGCCCTGCCGGAAATGAATCCAGCTGATGCCAGGAACAGGGTAAAGAGATAGATTACCAGTGTGGTAAGGCCTATGGGTCCGGCATGATACATCAGGGAATCAGTTATTCTCCGAATACATATGCTTCATAGACAAAGATCTCCGTATCCTTATCCTTCCATCCGTCCCAGCCGATGCCTGCTTTATCGCGGGCGCAGTATCCAAGAAATTCCGTCACATTCCATCCCCTCTCTGAGGCAACCTGCGGAAGGAGGGTTCCGGATCTCAGCCCTTTTTTAATGTAGATGCCATGTTTCCCGATAATGACCTCATTTGTATCGGTGATCTTTTTCATTGGTCCGAGAACAGATATCTCCAGGTGTATGCCGGGGTATTCACCGGCAGTGAGTGCAGGGAACCTCGGGTCAGCGAAAGCTGCCTCAACTGCCATCTGTCCGACAACCATATGCAAAGGGTCAGGCGAAGTGAATCGTCCGATACACCCCCTGAGATTATCATCAGTTGTCAGTGTGACAAAAGCCCCGAGAGGCTCCCTGAGGCGCGGTGTCAGTCTTGCCGTTTCAACAGGGAGCGGTTTTTCCCCCTTAAGTCTCGCAGAAATGGCTTCCCTGGCAATGGTAAGGAGCGTCTTCTGCTCTTCAGGCGAAAGGGCGAACGCTCCGGCTGATGACCCGCTCCGGGCGGCCGTCACTTTCTCCTCGACAACAATTGCGTTGTACCCGACAACCTGGTCCCTGTCGCCGTACCTGGAATCACCTGAATTGGTGTATTCTACATTCCTGTATTTCAGTCCGCTGCTCCCTTCAGTAAGATACAGCAGCACCAGTCCGGCCGACCATCCGCACATTGCGGTCGCCAGATTATCCATCCCGGAGGCCTCGACACTGTTTATGGTCTTGATAAACCTGCCGGGATCACCGGTCAGGATAGCATCACTTGTGAGCCTGTCAGCTTTGCAGGCGTCACTGTATGAAGGGTAATGAGAAAAATCACTGCTTATGACAAAGAGATTGCGTTCGTTGAACCATGGTTCAAGTCCGGCAGCAACCGACTGCAGAACAGAGGTATCATGGGTGCCAATGAGTATCGGCACCACTTTGATGCTCTTTTTGAAATGATACTGGATGAGAGGGAGCTGAACCTCCAGCGAATGTTCAGGTCTGTGCGCATCGTCCCTGGTGATGAACCAACGGCTGCCATTAACCAGTTTATTTCCAATCTCTTTGTTGACTGGCACTGTTCCCAGTGGCGTTATCATATTTCCCGAAGTGAAGACTGCCGCGCCGTCAAAGGCATATCTGTGGCTTGCACCTATCAGGAAGATATTATCTATTTCAGCATCCGGAGGCACAGCTGCAAAACCGGCAGCTGCAGTATGACCCGAATAGACATATCCGGCATGGGGTACAATTATTGCCCTAACCCTGACGCCGGGAACGGGACCGGGGCAGGATACGAAATAGCCAGAGAGATCGCTTTTGATTTTGTCGCTTCCGGAAGGGTAGAAGCTGCCGGCAACGACAGGCTGCCTGTCATGCCCGGCTTCCTGTCCGAATATGTTCATAAGCGGAAGTATTAGTGTAAACAGAATGATACTGACCGTTTTCATAAAACAGCTCAAACAACATGTAAATTTACACTAAAAAAGCGGAGAAAAGGAGGAAAAAGCGTCAGATGAGAACGATATTCTCCTTCATGGTATTGCCTTCATCATCAATACCGTAAAGCCTTATGCCAACACTGCATGACGCATCGGCGGTGACATCCAGTATTGGGGAGAGAGCTTCCCTTACATCTTCCTCACCCATTGAGTCATACTCTTCAATGTCGAAGTAAAGATGAACAAAAAGTATATGATCGGTCTTTTTAATCTTTGTCAATACCTTCAGAATCTTTCCCATCCAGATCACTGAAGAGGTATTGAAGTAATCTACGTTGAACTTCAGATTCGTGCTCTCAGCAGGATTCCTGGCGTATTCGGTTGCCCACTTGTACAGAGGCTCAAAAAACCCTGATGCATTCTCAGGCAATGATTTGCCTGTGAAGCTCAGAATACCCGTGTTTGAAACAAAATGTACCTGCGGCGTTTTCGTCGTAGCCTCTATTGTTATATCTTTAAGCTTTACCATAACTTAATTCGTTCCTTCCCTTGTCCTGCAATATTGCCCCGTGCAACAATAGTAAAGGTAATTTGTTTTTTCTGATAGATATTTTGCCTTCGTCAAAAAAATATGACGAGTTATCAACTTTTTTAAACACTTGGTCCTTGCCGTGTCTGATAATTAGAGAGCATGAGTATGGAAGTAAATACTATCTTTGCAGCCGTAAAAAGCAAAGCATGGAAAACCTGCTCAGAAAGGGAGTCAGAGAAGCAGTTAGAAGCCTTTACGGAGCTGAGCTCGAGGATGACCACCTGCAGATACAGAAGACAAGAAAGGAGTTTGCAGGGGATCTCACTCTTGTTGTGTTTCCGCTGACAAGGGTATCACGGAAGCCGCCCGAAGAGACCGCCCGCGAAATAGGTGAGTTTCTTCTGAGTAACATCAATGCTGTCAGCGGTTTCAATGTCATCAAGGGATTTCTCAATGTGACCGTTTCACCGGAGGAGTGGGCCAGGAAGCTTTTCCTTATATCAGAGGTCAGCGACTACGGCTTCACTGCTGACAGCGACAGCTCTGAGACCATTGTGATTGAATATTCATCACCCAACACAAACAAGCCGCTGCATCTTGGCCATATACGCAATAACCTGCTCGGTTACTCATTGTCAAGGATATGCGGGGCGGCAGGCAACAGGGTCATAAGGACAAACATCGTCAACGACAGGGGGATTCATATATGCAAGTCAATGGTTGCATGGCAACTGTTCGGTGAAGGAGCCACGCCGGAATCGGCAGCGAAAAAAGGTGACCATTTCGTTGGCGATTACTATGTTCTTTTTGACAGGAAGCATCGCGAACAGGCATCTGAGCTTGAGGCTGGCGGCGCCACCCCAGAGGAGGCCCGTGACAATGCTCCCCTTATGCTTGCCGCGCGTGACATGCTCATCAGATGGGAGGCAGGAGACGCAGAGACTGTGAAAATGTGGCACATGATGAACTCATGGGTCTATGAAGGTTTCGATGTTACCTATAAGGCACTGGGCGTTGAGTTTGATAAAATATATTATGAGTCTGATACATACAAGCTCGGAAAAGAGATCGTGCTTCAGGCTCTGCAGGAAGGACACCTGATCAGGAAGGATGACGGGTCAGTGTGGATAGACCTCACGGCAGACAAGCTGGACCATAAGCTGCTGCTGAGGTCTGACGGTACTGCCGTTTACATGACACAGGACCTGGGAACGGCTGTAATACGATATAACGACTACCACTTTGACAGGCATATCTATGTTGTTGGCAATGAACAGAACTACCATTTCCAGGTTCTTGCCATCGCCTTGCTGCGCATGGGATTTGAATGGGCAGGCGGCCTGCACCATTTCTCATACGGCATGGTAGAACTGCCCGAGGGGAAGATGAAGTCGCGCGAGGGCAAGGTGGTCGATGCCGATGATCTCATCACCGAAATGACCGACACCGCCAGGGCCATGTCACAGGAACTCGGAAAACTGGGTGGCTTCAGTGAGACTGAAAAGGAGAATATATACCGGCAGATAGGACTGGCTGCACTTAAATAC
>JALOMM010000172.1 GCA_025455535.1 Bacteroidales bacterium
ACGCCTGCAAGCTGCGGATAGGGATTCCCGAATTTTGTGACCTGCTGCAGTGTTCCTTTTTTAAGGTCGCGGATAAAGTAGTTCGGTACCTCGGTGACCGACTGCCTTACAGTAAGTACCAGCCCCTTGTCAATATTGATGAAGTCACTTACCGTCTCGTAAAAAGGCGCCTCGGAACGCCATAGCCTTGTTGTCTTCCCCGTTTTGAGGTCATACTTGTCAATGAAGGGCCTGTCTCCCTCGGCAGAGGCTCCCTGGCCAGTGAGATAGAGTGTCTTGCCCTTGTCAGCTATCAGAAGAACCTGCTGTCCGAAGCTGTTGCGTGTGGTCATGTAAAAACCAGGATTGTTGTAACGGTCATCAGAGTTGAGCTCCGATATTTTTTTCATCGTTGCCTGCGGATTGGCCGGGCTGAAGGTGCTTGTGACCCTCACACGGCTCTTCTGCAGTCCCTCTGAGAGCACCGCAAGACTTTCGTTACCCCATGTGATCCTCTGTATCCGTTTCTCGGTCGCGAGGAATGGGACCGGGTCGCCGGTGAAAGGAGCCTCAAGAGCATAAACCTGGTCATGGTACTGCATCTCCTTCGCATGATAATCGCCTCCGTCGAGAGCCTCAACCCACATTAGAGTGGCAGGCATGTCGCTGCGCCATGAGTAGTTTCTCGGCCCGGGATTAACTACGTCATAACCCCTCGGGAGGTTCTCCTGCAATGGCTTTTCAAGGAGCGTTCTGACAACCTTCCCGCTCAGATCCCATATCTCAAATGTCGTAGGGAAGAATGCATAAGGGACAATATATGAGAAAGGTCTCTTTATCGTCGTCATCAGCAGCCACTTTCCGTCAGGAGAGGAAGAGACGTCCGTGATCATCCCTTTTTTTCCTATAACCTCACTCTTCTGTCCGTCCCATCTAACCAGCTCGGAGGTGCCGTAATACTCAAACATCTTCTCATCATCGACATTCTGCAGGAGGTCCTGGAAGGTGCGCGACTCGCCCTGCTTGCCTGCACTCTCCTGTACCGACGGTCCTGCCGGGACCCGGGAGGCTGAAGGAGCCTTGCCACGCTCTCTCAGCGTACGCAGATAGATAATGGAACCGTCAGGCATCCAGCTCCTCGTCCTCATAAATATATTATTCAGCCCTTCATCAACCTTTTTTACGGTCATGGCTGCCGCATCAGCTACCCACAGTTCAACACCGCTGTCTGTGGTGTTTGTAAAGGCAAACCAGCGGCTGTCATCTGACCATGAAACGCCTTCGAGCTTTGCATCAGCCGGAAGACCGGTGAGGGGTCGTATGTTCGTTCCGTCAATGTTCATTGAAGAGATGCCGGTGACTGACTGCCCGCGGCTCTGGCTGTTCGTGACCGGGTTGATTCTTATACCTGCGAGACGCAGCTCCGGTCCCGAAAGCTCAGCTATCGATACCAGACCAGCACGGTCAAGAAGGAGGATGGTCTTATTATCCGGACTAACAAGCACTCCCGGTGTCTGAGGTGCATCAATAATTTCAACTATGGCTTCGGGGGGCATCTGGTACCCTGACTTTTCCTGGCCATTTGCAATCATGAATGATCCCAGGACAAATGCGGTGAAAAGAATTTTCTTCATCATACTCTATGTTTTAGCTCTGCTCAAAATTAAACTTATATGGCAAAGTATCTATGCTGTGTGATAGTTATTAGAGTTTTTTAACGAACCGGTTCAACAATTCTTATTTTTGCAGAAGAAATGGGTTACAGACAGGATTTGATAGAGGCAGCATGGGATGACCGGGCAATGCTCAGGCAGCCTGAGGTCAGGAGGGCCGTTGAGGAGGTCATTGATGCCCTTGATAAGGGCATCCTGCGCGTTGCCGAACCTGCCGGGGACCAATGGACGGTCAACAGCTGGGTTAAGAAGGCCGTAATACTCTATTTCCCGATGCGGGAGATGAGCACAACGGTTGCCGGACCGCTCGAGTTTCATGACAAGATCGATCTCAAACACAACTACAGTGAGCTTGGCGTAAGGGTTGTGCCTCATGCTGTTGCCCGTTACGGCTCGTACCTGGCAAAAGGGGTTATACTGATGCCCTCATTTGTAAACATAGGTGCCAGGGTTGAGGAAGGTACCATGGTTGACACATGGGCAACGGTAGGATCATGTGCCCAGGTAGGAAAGAATGTGCATCTCAGCGGCGGGGTGGGGCTTGGCGGTGTGCTCGAGCCGGTACAGGCAGCACCTGTCATCGTTGAAGACTACTGCTTCATCGGATCACGGGCTGTCATTGTCGAAGGAGCGCGCATCTGCACCGAGGCGGTGATAGCTGCCAACACTGTCATCACAGGGTCGACACGGATAATCGACGTTACCGGAAGCGAGGCGGTTGAATACCGCGGATATGTGCCTCCAGGGTGCGTGGTGATACCCGGCACGTACCCTAAAGACTTCCCGGCAGGTACTTACTATGTGCCATGCGCCCTGATAATAGGCAAGAGAAAGGAATCGACAGACAAAAAGACCTCACTGAACAATGCACTGAGGGAAAATGATGTGATGGTATGACAGAAGGTTACCGTGACGATATAAAGAACGCCCTGAAGGTATTGCGCGACGGTGGGGTCATACTCTACCCCACCGATACGGTATGGGGTCTGGGATGTGATGCAACCAGGGCCGAAGCAGTGCGCAGGATCTATGACATAAAAAAGCGTGCTGACAGCAAGAGCCTTATAGTGCTTGTCAACTCCGTCACCATGCTTTCAAGATATGTCGATAATCCCCCAGATATCGCCCTTGAACTGGCGGAGATGGCGGAGAAGCCTCTCACCGTTGTCTATGACCGGGGAAGAGGCCTGGCTGAGGGTGTCACCTCTGACGACGGCTCGGTAGGTGTAAGGATATGTTCCGACCCGTTCTGCGACGAGTTGCTGAATGCCTTCCGCAAACCGCTGGTATCAACATCTGCCAATATAAGCGGGTCACCGGCACCCGCTGTCTTTGACGAGATAAGCGAAGAGATAAAGGGTGCTGTCGATTATGTATGCGTATGGAGACAGGACGACCGAAGCAGGGCCGCAGCCTCTTCGGTCATCAAAATATCCGCGAACGGAGTGATAAAAATCCTCCGGCAGTGATTACTTCGTGCGTACTTTCCCCGAGCCGGAGATGGCAGCGTCGATCTTCGGATTGCCTGAGTAATAGATGCTGCCGCTTCCTGAGATGGAAGCCCTGAGCATATCCCTTACCACACAGTCGCAGCTCCCGCTGCCTGAAATACGTGCCTCAAGAGTACCGATGGAGGCAGACTCGCCCTTGTAGTCTCCCGACCCCGAGATGTTTATTTCAAGGTTACCTACACTCCCGCTTCCGGCAATGAGAAGATTCCCTGACCCTGATATGCTGCACTCCACATCCCTGATATCCACATCCGTAAGGTTAATGGTGCCGCTTCCGCTGACAGCTATGTCAAGCTCGTCACCCTTCAGCGGGTTAGTGACATAAACCTTTCCTGATCCTGAAACGGATATGCCGTCGAGGGAAGGCATGGTGACCCGTACTGTCACTTTCTTGTTTCCGGTGTCATACCACTTTTCCCTTTTGATATCAAGCCTGTCGCCCGATATCTTTGTCTCTATCTCGGTGATATAATCCTTATCTCCCTCAAGGACAACCTTATATCCCTCGCCGATGGTGATGTACAGCTCCCCTGAGACAGCAAAGCCTATCTCATCGAATCCCGTTACATTGCGTGTTTCGGTGTATGCTGTCTGTGCCTGCGCGGCTGATACAATAAGCAGCACCAGTGCTGCAAGCGCGATTGTTCTTTTCATGACTGCTCTGTTATTCGTTGGTTGATTACACTAAAAAGACGTCACCGATTCCTGTATGTTGCACAGGTGAAAAGAAAAATGATCATAAATTAATATTGATCAGTCCTTCGGGGAGCGACATCTCTACTGTCCTGTTCTCAGGGTCAACACATATTATCAGGTCATCGTGGAGCGGAATCAGTATCTCGCCCTGTGCAGCGATGACGACAGCAAGAAGCTGTCCGGGATTCTTTTCAATGCCGGCAATTACGCCACTGAAGCCATTCTTTTTATCAAAGATTGTATACCCTTTAATATCTGAAAGGTCATCATGCTCTTCGGTCTCCTCCCCTGTTCTTACCTCACATCCCTTCAGCCGGGCAACTGACTTGGGAGTCAGATAATCATCAAATGAAATGACAAGGGTATCACGTGATGTAGTGAATGCCTCGCGTGTAAAAAAGGGAACCGGTATTCCGTCTATTACAACGAATACCGGTTCTCCCTGTTCAGGTTCCCTGGTGATGCCGCTTTCACTTCTCACAACCACGGCTCCGTCGAAGCCGTGTGTCTTGGTTATAAT
>JALOMM010000173.1 GCA_025455535.1 Bacteroidales bacterium
GCCTGTCTGTGCTGCCGCTGGCCCGGCACGCAGTGCTTTACGCGCTGTCTCCTCGATAAGAGGCCTCATCAGCTCAGGGTCAAACCCCGCCCCTGAGGCCAGGGCTTCACCCGTGGTCATCATGAAATTGGAGAAGTTATTTGTAAAGACAGCCGCCACATGAAGGTGTCTGCGGCGCTCAGAATCACACTCCCATGCTCCTGACCCTAACTGCCTTCCCAGGCTCTTAAGTACTTCAAGGGTTCTTTCGTCAGTGGCTTCCACAAAAAAGGGAACCTTTGAGAGATCCGGCATGAAGCCCTTCGTAAAAGTCTGCAACGGGTATAATACTCCTGCACGTGAGGTGCGCCCGAGCGCTGAGAGAGGGACACTGCCAGCCGTGTGGACAATGATTGTATGGTCCGGAGCGGTGACGGCAGATGCAACTTCTGAAACAGAGGTGTCAGTCACCGCCAGCACAAGTATATCACATGTACCGGCTACAGAAAGATCTTTTCTCCATTCTGCACCTGTTTCGGCAGCAAGGGCAGCTGCACTGGCGCCCCCCCTGGAGGCTATTGACAATACCCTGTGGCCGGCAGCCAGGAACCTGAGAGACAAAGCCTCCGCAACGTTCCCTGCACCGATAAATGATATATTATAGGCTGACACGCGCAGTGTGACTTATTCATTTTCTCCTGACCGGTAATCACTTACCGTAATCGTAGGATGAGACCGCCGTCACCTTGATCTGGTAGATCTTATAAGGCGAGTATTGCCCTGAATTGCTGCTGTTCATGAGATAAGTGCAATCATAGAAATATTCTCCTGAAACAACTACCTCCGACCCCTGTTCGAGCTGAGTCAGTTCACCCATGAAATCCTGAGGATTGCAGAAATAAAAGATTGAGTAAGGGTCATAGATGGGTGTAAACTGAGCCATGTTCTTATCAGCATTGTATGAGATATAGGCGTGACCCTGGTCTATAGAATCCAGCGCATCCCCTTCACATCCGCACTTTGGCTGCTTCTTGCAGCCCGTATCTGATATCAACGCCAGTATCACCAGCAGTGTCAGCATACCCGAAGCCAGAATCCTTTTTATATTCATCAGTTCATCCTGTTAGTCAACTGCAAATTAACGGTAATTTTCCGTCATTGCAAAAAAGAAAGGCTGTAACTCGCGCTACAGCCTGCTCTTTACAATGATTTATCAGCCTTATGCCTGTGCTGTGGGGCCGCCGAACGGGAACGGCATAACCGGTCCTGAACCCTTCACCTCACGTATCGGGCCGTGAACAGCTTCGTATTTTGAGATATTGTCACTCAGGGCTGCAACAAACCGCTTGGCGTGTTCAGGGGTAAGGATGATCCTCGATTTAACCTGTGATTTCGGTACTCCGGGCATTATCCGGATGAAATCGATCACAAACTCAGCCGGTGAGTGGGTGATTATTGCAAGGTTTGAATAAACTCCCTGGGCAACCTCTTCACTCAGCTCAATGTTGAACTGACCCTGATTCTTGTTATCTGACATGGCTCTGTGGTTTAGTCCTGTTCTACTTCCCTTGTGCTTCGGCCAGCATGCACGAGCGTCTCATAATCATCAAGAGAGCCTACAATTACGTTTGTATACTCCCTGAGACCCGTTCCGGCCGGTATCAGGTGACCCACGATTACATTCTCCTTCAGCCCTTCGAGGAAGTCTATCTTACCTAAAATGGCAGCCTCGTTAAGAACCTTGGTGGTCTCCTGGAATGAAGCCGCGGAGAAGAAACTGTTTGTCTGAAGAGCAGCACGGGTAATACCCTGCAGAACCTGCTGTGAAGTAGCCGGGATGGCATCCCTCGCTTCAATCACCTTCAGGTCACGACGCTTCAGCACCGAGTTCTCATCCCTGAGCTTGCGGGCAGTGATAACCATTCCCGGACGCAGTGTCTGACTGTCACCGGCATCAAGAACTATCTTCTTGCCATATACCCAGTCATTCTCATCCATGAACTCAAGCTTGTCAACTACCTGACGCTCAAGAAATTTAGTGTCACCCGGGTCGATGATCTCCACCTTGCGCATCATCTGTCTCACAATGATCTCAAAATGCTTGTCATTGATCTTCACACCCTGCAGACGATACACCTCCTGTATCTCGTTGACGATATACTCCTGTACCTTTGTCGGGCCCTTGATGGCCAGGATGTCAGACGGAGTGATGGCACCGTCAGAGAGAGGCGTTCCCGCCCTGACGTAGTCGTTCTCCTGGACAAGGATCTGCTTCGAGAGCGGCACGAGATACTTCTTCATCTCTCCTGATTTGGAGGTGATTGTTATCTCCCTGTTGCCCCTCTTGATTTTACCGTATGTCACCTCACCGTCAATCTCGGTCACGATGGCAGGGTTCGACGGGTTACGGGCTTCGAAGAGCTCGGTAACGCGCGGAAGACCGCCGGTGATGTCACCTGACTTGCCGACTGCCCTCGGTATCTTGACAAGAGTATCGCCTGCCACAACCAGCTTGTTGAGGTCAGTGACGAGGTGAGCTCCTACAGGAAGGTTATATGCCTTGATCTCGGTTCCTTCCGGAGACATGATCTTGATGGTCGGGTTTTTGGTCTTGTCCCTGCTCTCAATGATAACCTTCTCCTTGAAGCCTGTCTGTTCGTCTGACTCCTCACGGAATGTGACCCCCTCGATCAGGTAGTCAAATGCCACCTTACCGGCAACCTCTGAGATGATGACTGCGTTGAACGGATCCCATTCGCAGATAAGATCTCCCTTGCTGACCTCCTGGTTGGGCTTGATATACAGCTTGCTTCCGTAGGGAATAGTATGAGTCGTAAGGGCAATGCCTGTCTTCTTGTCAATGATTCTCAGTTCACCGAGACGACCGATTACCACGTCAATCTTCCCTTTCTCCGGATCCTTTTTGGAAACCGTTCTTACCTCCTCGATGACGGCGATACCGCCATATCTTGCAATAAGGCTCGATTCGGTTGTGATATTTGAAGCAGTACCACCGACGTGGAACGTACGGAGTGTCAGCTGCGTACCGGGTTCACCGATACTCTGAGCCGCAATCACACCCGTAGCCTCACCCTTCTGCACCATCCTTCCTGTTGCAAGGTTACGTCCGTAACACTTGGCACAAACACCTTTTTTCGATTCGCATGTCAGCACTGAGCGAATCTCAACCTGCTCAATAGGCGACTGTTCAATGCGGTTAGCCACATCTTCGGTGATCTCTTCACCTGAATTTGTTATTAGCTCGCCTGTAAGTGGATTATAGATATCGTGTACCGTGGTGCGGCCAAGAATCCTGTCATAGAGTGACTCAACCACCTCCTCATTGTTTTTGATGGCCGTGGCAACAAGACCGCGAAGCGTGCCGCAGTCCTCCTCGGTGATGATCACATCCTGTGACACGTCAACGAGACGGCGGGTAAGATATCCTGCATCAGCTGTCTTGAGGGCCGTATCGGCAAGACCCTTACGGGCACCGTGGGTGGAGATGAAGTACTCAAGAACCGATAGACCTTCCTTGAAGTTGGAGAGGATCGGGTTCTCGATGATCTCTGAGCCTGACGAACCTGATTTCTGAGGCTTGGCCATAAGGCCCCTCATGCCTGAGAGCTGGCGGATCTGCTCTTTCGAGCCCCTTGCTCCGGAGTCAAGCATCATGTATACTGAATTGAAGCCCTGCTTGTCATTCGAGAGCTGCTTCATAAGACTCTGCGTCAGGCGGGCGTTGACATGTGTCCAGATGTCAATGATCTGGTTGTACCTTTCATTGTTGGTGATGAACCCCATGCTGTAGTTTGACAGCACCTCGTCTACCTGCTTTTTCACTCGCTCCTTATCGTCTGGATGGACGGAATCGTAAAAGGAGTAAATTGGAACTATGCCGTCTTCCGAAGCACGCTGGAAGATCTCACACTGTTTATGGTCCCAATGGGTGGTATTCGACTCAAGAGTCCATTCCCACGTACCCATGTCTGCAGACTGAAGAGCCAGTTGAAGTCGAGTTTCACTTTGTCGTAGTTCCTCTTCTGTCTTCTTTTGCTGGGTAATATCGACATGGCATCCCATGATGCGAATAGCCTTGCCAGTCTCGTCGCGATAGACTCGCCCCCGACTCAGCATCGTCCGATAATGACCCTCCTTGTGACGAAGTCGAAAGCAAATTTCGTACATGCGGTTTGGATCCGCTTTTGCAGCGTTGATGTCAGACCATGAGGAAATCATGTCATCAGGATGCAGCAGGCGTTCCCAGGTACTGAATGCATTGGGCAACTCGTGATCTTCATAGCCCAACTGTGATTTCCAGGTTGGCGACAGGTAGACTTCATTCGTCAGAAGGTCCCAATTCCAGAAACCGATATTGCCGGCCCAGAATGCAAGA
>JALOMM010000174.1:0-3666 GCA_025455535.1 Bacteroidales bacterium
GTATACACCGGGTTCTCGGAAAAAGATGCTGAACAGATCAAGGCCACGGAGGCGGTCACCAATCACGATGTGAAGGCCGTTGAATACTTTGTAAAAGAAAGGGTTAGTGCACTGGGACTTAATCAGTGGTCTGAATTTGTACATTTCGGACTCACCTCGCAGGATATCAATAACACCGCCTTCCCCATGGCAATAAGGGATTCGGTTAAGGAGGCGCTGTTGCCTGCGCTTGCATCACTGCGTGATACTCTTGGCAGTATGGCAGGCGAATGGGCAGCTGTTCCGATGCTTGCACGGACTCACGGCCAGCCTGCAACGCCTACCAGGCTGGGTAAGGAGATTGCTGTATTCAGGGAGAGGCTTGATGCACAGATGACTGCTCTCCAGGGAACTGCCTACAGCGGAAAATTCGGCGGGGCAACGGGTAACCTTAACGCTCACAGGGTCGCTTACCCTGAAGTAGACTGGGTCACCTTCGCAAACAGGCTGTTAAGTGACAGCCTGGGGCTCGAGAGGCAGCAGACAACTACGCAGATTGAACATTATGACGGGCTGGCAGGGCTGTTTGACACTGTTTCGAGAATAAACACCATCCTGATTGACCTGTCGAGGGATTTCTGGTCGTATATATCACTTGACTACTTTAAGCAGGTCATAGTAAGGGGCGAGATAGGCTCATCTGCGATGCCCCACAAAATAAATCCGATAGACTTCGAGAACGGAGAGGGTAATCTCGGAGTGGCCAATGCCCTCTTCGGTCATCTGTCGGCAAAGCTACCCGTTTCACGGTTGCAGCGTGACCTGACTGATTCGACCGTCATCCGGAACGCCGGCGTGGCCATGGCACATACCCTTATAGGATGGAAATCAATAAAAAAGGGACTGTCAAAGCTAATTGTCAACCATGAAAAGATCAGGGCAGACCTGGATGACAACTGGGTTGTGGTTGCCGAGGCGCTACAGACCATCCTGCGCAGGGAAGGCTATCCAAAGCCCTACGAGGCACTGCTGGCACTGACGAGGACAAATGAAAAGATAACGGCAGAAGCCATACGTAGTTTCATTGACACTCTTGACATCAGTGAGGCGGTAAAGGAGGAGATGAAGGCAGTCACACCGTTTAATTACACCGGGTTCTGAATATAATGAAATGAAAAGCCTCCGGATCCTGTTTCAATATCTTAAGCCATATAAATGGCTGGCTCTTAAGAATATATTATATAATGTCCTCAGTGCTTTCTTTGCACTTTTCACCTTCACCCTTGTAATACCTTTTCTGCAGATCCTGTTCAACAGGGTCGAACCGGCTCCTGATCCCGGGGCATTCAGTTTTTCTGCCGCATGGATCAAGAATTATACGAGCTGGCTCTTCTCAGGTTCAATCGAACAGTATGGCCCGGCACGGACACTGGTTTTTGTCCTGTTCATATTTGCCTTCACAAGCTTCATGAAGAATCTCCTGGTATTCCTTGCCAACAACTGCATGGCAGGCATCAGGTCAGGGACGGTGAGAGATGTCAGGAGAAGGTTGTATGACAAGGTTCTCAGGCTGCCGCTATCATTCTTTTCAGAAGCCCGCAAGGGTGACATTATGACAAGGATGTCGAATGATGTGCAGGAGATTGAGATCTCGGTGGTGTCATCTCTCTCATTCATGTTTCGTGATCCGTTCACCGTGCTGATCTTCGTTACATACCTGGTCATCAACAGCCCTCAGCTGACACTGTTTGCATTTCTTCTTCTTCCAATCAGCGCGTGGCTGGTTGCAAGGATCAGCCGTACACTGAAGAGTTCTTCATTCAAGGGTCAGCAAAACCTCGGGAGGCTCCTGTCAGTGCTTGAGGAGACACTGTCGGGCCTTCGCATTATCAAGGGATTCAATGCCGAGCACAAGATGTCAGGACAGTTCGAAGAGGCCAATGAGAAGTACACGAAGATATTTCGCAGGGTGGTGCGCAAGGCCTACCTGGCTCACCCGGTCAGCGAATTCCTGTCGACCATAGTGCTTCTGATCCTGATCTATTACGGAGGGTCGCTTGCCCTTAAGGGAACAGGGAACATGTCGCCCGACAGGCTGATTGCATTTGTTGTGGTATTCTCGCAGATAATTCATCCCGCAAAGGCTATCTCGCAGGCATGGTTCAACATACAGAAAGGGATGGCATCAATTGACAGGATAAACCAGGTGCTGGAGGCTGAGGAGACGATAACGGAGAAACCTGATGCCATAAGGCTGAAGGAGTTCAGCGACAACATTGAGTTCAGGAATGTATGGTTTGCATACAACAGCGAACCGGTGCTGAAAGATATCAATCTCAAGATCAGGAAGGGACAGACAGTAGCTATCGTCGGACGGTCAGGCGGTGGCAAATCGACACTCGCCGACCTCATCCCGAGGTTTATGGACCCTGACAGGGGTGCAGTTCTGATTGACGGGATAGACATAAGGGATGTGGCGATAAAGGATCTGCGCCACCTGATGGGCATTGTAAGCCAGCAGGCCATACTGTTCAATGACACTTTCAGCAATAATATCTCATTCGGTGTTGAGGCAGGTGACAGGGAAGGGGTTATGAGAGCGGCTGAGATAGCAAATGCACACAGTTTTGTGATCAGCACCGAAGAGGGTTATGAGAGCATGGTGGGAGAGGGAGGGAACAAACTCAGCGGAGGGCAGCGTCAGAGGATCAGCATAGCCCGACACCGGCTGTCAACAGTTCAGCATGCAGATCTTATTGTTGTTTTAGAGGATGGGCAGATCGTTGAAGCGGGAAAGCATGATGAACTCGTAAGTATCGGTAACGGTATCTACAGGAAGCTCTACGAGATGCAGTCGTTCTGAGGACAGGCTGACCTTGCACAGAACAAACAGCATTACTTGTTGTTATTTGATATAAAAAGAGCAAACAAACCGTATAAAATAATAGAGCATGGAAAAGAAAAGCACAACAGACATTCTGAAAGAGGCTATTTTGCTGGAGCAGAGAGGGAAGGCCTTTTACTCCAAGATTGCCTCAGAGACAAAAAGCGATGCTGTCAGGAAGATCTTTTCAATGATGGCTGAAGAGGAGGACCAGCATATCGCATTCCTCTCGAAGCAGTTTACACATTATCAGAAGCACAACTCTTTTACGGTGAATGCTCCTCATACCGAAGACCCGTCGGAAGAGGTTGCCATGCAGGTTCTGTCAGCTGAGATGAAGAAACAGATCGGAGCGGCAAGTTTCGAGGCTGCTGCCATCGGTGCTGCCATGGATTTTGAGACAAGGGCAGTGAATCTTTATGCCGGCCGTGCCGAGACTGCCACTGACGAGAACGAGAGGGAGACCTACAGTATGCTTGCCGAGTGGGAGAGGGGACACCACAAATGGCTGATGAGAATAGACAAGGATCTGCGGGAGCAGGTCTGGTATGATAATTCTTTCTGGCCCTTCTGAGAGTCAGCAGAGTCTTCGGAACTTAGCCGGAGCCTTCAGTTCAAAGCGCATCTCCTTTCCTGTGACCGGGTGGACGAAGGTCAGCACACTGGCGTGCAGGCCCAGCCGGCCGATAGGATTATCGGAAGCCCCGTACTTCCTGTCACCTGCTATACTGTGACCCATCTCCTGCATATGTATCCTGATCTGGTTCTTTTTACCAGTTTCCAGGCTTACCTCAAGCAGTGAA
>JALOMM010000174.1:3680-8037 GCA_025455535.1 Bacteroidales bacterium
AATCCCTGTTGCTTTTAAGCGTTCTGAACCGGGTCACAGCAAGCTCACCCTTCTCCGGATTCTGGCTTGAATGCATAACTAGAGACTTGCTTTCATAGATATAGGAGCTTATCTTACCTTCGGCTTCCACTACCTGACCCTCAACCACGGCGATATATGTACGCTCCTTTACCCTCTCCTTCCATTCGCTCTGCATTATCGACTGCACCTTCTCACTTTTGGCGAACATCATCACTCCGGAAGTATCACGGTCAAGGCGGTGAACGATAAATATCCTGTTTGCCGGGTTCTGCAGCTTCACGTGAGAGCTTAGCATCGTATAAGCAGTACGGTCCTTCTCCTTGTCAGTAGCAATTGTGAGCAATCCGGCATGCTTGTCGATGACGACCAGATGATCATCCTCATAAAGGATGCTCATATTACGGTTAATGCTCCCCTCGATTGCTGCTTCCCATCTCACCTTCACCCCGTCACCGGGTTTGAGCGGGTGATTGAACTGTGTGACAGTCTGCCCGTTAACCAGCACTCTCTTGTTGCGGAGAAGCGACTTGATGTTATCGCGGCTTTTTTGTTTCAGGTTCTGAAGCAGGAACGTCATCAGGATGATCTCATTGTTCACCTCCAGGGCAGACTCTTCTTTGTTCTTTTGACCGGCTCTCATATATTATGTTTTTCCCTCCCAGCAACCAGGGAATTAGTATGCTGCAAAGTTGGTCAAAAAAACAGTAACGGTGAAGATTATTGTCTGCGTGCTTTCTTCAGCGGATTCCTGTATTTCCTCCGCCAGAGAAGATAGCCGGCTGTAACGACGGTTACTCCTGTCAGTCCGGCAAGCGGTACGATCAAAATATAGAAGCCCCCTATAAGAAAACTGAATATCCTTCCTGTATGTATCTCGAGCGCGACGCTCCAGAGGGAGATGCCTGAAGCAGCCAGTATATTATCAGGCATTCCGGGAAGGATACCGTCATGGTGAAGAGGTATGAGGCCAAGGTCATAATCGGCCATATATTTTCTTCCTTGAGTGTCAGCTATCATACCGCTGACCTTGAATTCCCCCACGGGCCTGCCGGCAGGCTCACCCTGCCACAGCGTTCCCCCGGCATAATCGTATATCTGCGGATGATCGGGGTGCCACAGAAAGATCCCGCTGAACGAGCCGATCAGGTAGTAACCGTCACCGAGCGGTTCGAAGACGTTGATGCCCATGACGCTTACGGGGGGCTGAATGGTGCATGCCTCAGGCCGGCTTCCCGGATCGTTCATGAAATACATGCCATCAAGGGTTGAGAGCAAAAAGAGATTCCGTTCCTGATCATAGACCAGGTCCCTCAGTTTGTCATACCAGGGGTTTGGCTGGTCGAGGTGAGAGAACTTAATTGGTTTCACTTTTGCTTCGGCAATTGCGATCAGCAGGGGGGGACGTAGGAAAATGCCCGAGAAGTAAAGCAGTATAAGGAATACGAAGAACCATTCCCCGGCCTTGTTATGCCATTTGAGTGACCAGCTGCTTACTGAGGCCAGCCGTTCAGCCTTCCTGTTTTTCTTCATCCTTCTTCTGATCATACCCGGGAAGAAGAAATAGATAATGCCCGTCACAGACAGGAAGATGGTAACGAGGCCCAGAAGGTCGACGAAGAGTTTCCCGGGAAGGCCGAATATTTCCCCTGAATGGAACTGCCAGATAGTCTCGAAGAGACCTGCTTTGCTGACATATCCTTCCGGTGCCTCCAGCTCACTGACAGTGAAAAGTGTGGATACACCATCTGAGAGGCCGGTGTAGAGCATGGAGCGGCTCAGGGCATAAAGGGTGTCACCCCTGCTTTCAATGCCGGTGAACCGCTTGTCGTTTTTGTCACCGGCAATCTTTTTCCAGCTGTTCGTTGCACTGTCCCAGCCATACAGTCCGAATAGTGTGGCGGCGTAAATGTCACCGTCAGCCGTGCGGTGCAGGTCAGCTATGCGTCGGTTGTCAGTACCTTCGGGGAATCCGGTGTTCAACGGAAGAAATGTCGTAAAGGCTGAGTCGGTCGACCATACTCCTATGGTACCCCAGATCAGTATGCTGTCATTGTTGATTATCAGGTTACCCTTGAGTGAAGCGTTGTTCCAGTTATTATATGAGTATTCTTCAGGCAGGATCTCCCTTTTCAGGTCCGTTCCTGAAAAGAGCTCGCGGTGATTCATGAAGATGCCGGTGATGCCGTAGTATAAAAGGATGAATGATATTATCAGGCCGGGCCACCTGTGCAGTTTTTTCCAGATGCTCTTTTTGCTGTTGTCAGGAGTAGCTTGTGCATGCCCGCCGTTTTTATTGCCCGTTTCAAAAGTGATCATCAGCCAGGAATGAAATTGAAGGGCAAATATAGGAAGATATTATAAAAAGATAAAATTATCTTTTTATAAAAAAGTCAGAAAGCACGGATTGCTCTTACATTCAGGCTTGCGTTAAGTCTGAAGAGGCGTGTGTCACCTGTAAAAAAGTTTACGGCCCAACCAAAAAATGTCCCTGCGACAGTGGAGCTCCAGTAATATCCGGGTCTATAACCTCTGATAGAGTCTTTCTCCCTGAAGAGTTGCTCCAGTTCATCAATGGATGGTAAGAACCAGTCATTATATCCGTCATGGTTGAAAGTGGTACAGTAGTATGCTGCGGTCTCGCCATCGAAAACACAGAAGTCCAGAATATTCACGGTGTTTTGATATCCGGTTCCGATATCCACTCCGGCAGCACCCTCAATCCTCCATTCGGTTCTGTACACCAGCGGGAACCTGCCTACTTCAAAAGGAGCCGCTATTAATCCATGCAATCCGGTTGAGTCAATATAAAATATATATCCCCCCTGGTACTCCTGTCCGATTTTAAAGGATTGGGCTCCTGCTGGTTCAATCATTCCGGAACCGAACAATCCGCAAAGACTGAAGGCTGCAAAAGTCTTCAGACAAATATTCATATCCTATGAATTATAAGGCTAATTTACAAATTGTATGACCTGATGTCAAGTCTGAATTGTCTATTTGCCTGGATTATAGATCCTGACACTGTTTTTCTCAAGGTCATCCCTGTAGAATAAAACATCCTTAAACTCTCCGTTGGCATACATTTGTGCCTGGTTCATGAAGTAGGGAGAATCGGGGTCGCCGCTAACCCCTCCGGCAAGGGAACTCTTTGCTTTCACCCTGTCGCCAAATTCAACAACTGCAACGAAGCTGTTGCCACGGGTCCCGTAGATCCTTTTTGTTCCGGGGAAAGCAGTGGCACCGAATGCTGCCAGCGATCCGAAGTTTGCGGAGGTGAAGCCGACAGGTATACTTGGTTCCTCATCGCTGAATTTGCCTGCTATATCACCTGTAAGCCTCTGGAACCTGTTTATCTCGCCCCATGGTGTCTCCCACGTTCCGAAGTCACCGGTGAGGTTGTCGACAGCTCTGGAAAGGGCATCGCAGAGCTGTTTCTCCCCGGATGCCTGGTGTTCCTCCGCACTGCCGGCTGCTACTGGTCGTCCCGGTAATGCCTGAGAGTAATAGTACGCCAGCGACATCGGTACGGAAGAGAGCGAAAACCTCAGATCCCAGTTCCGGAGAGCCTCAACAGGATCTCTCAGTTTCTCCCTGACTGCCCGGTCAGTTACTGAGACAGCATCATAAGCTGCTATGACAGCAGGTATCATCTCCTCAAATCCCGGAAGATATGAGTCGTATGCTGCCTCGATGACCTTATCTACTGTGAAGTCTTTACGGTCTTTCAGAACCAATACGGCATGTCTCCCCCTTGCATTTTCTGAATCGTACGACATATATGCAGGGTAGTCATCCTCTTTCGGGCTATATTCGGCAGCAGCCGTAAATGGCGTTGAATTACAGTTTTGAATCCATCCGTTTCCGGGATTCTTAATCACAATCATTTCATCGATCTCGTGGAGACCCAGCCAGTCTGTTTCCGGATTATTTCCGTCGACGGTTTCTCTCCAGTTGAAAGAAGGATTCCTCCGTGGCATGAAGTTACCGTGGTAATAAGCAATATTGCCGTCAGCATCAGCATAGACGGTATTATTTGAAGAATTCGTTTTCAGTTCCATAGTTTTGTTGAACTCCTCAAAGTTTGTCGCCTTTGTCCGCATAAATGACTGGGTCAGGGCGTCGATATGGTTAATCATAAGTTTTACGGCAATCCATCTGCCATCCTGTTCACGTATGACCGGACCATGATGTGTATAGTATGCTGTTATTTCTTTGAAAGATGTCTTATCTCCGTCTTTGTATGGCAGGGTAATTACTTTTTCGATAACCGGTTTAAGAACATCGCCGTGCCGGTAAAAATATTTTCCATCCTTTTCTTCCACGGCAACGCTGTAGT